>JBGQIT010000014.1:0-18229 GCA_041498575.1 Gemmatimonadaceae bacterium | reverse complement strand
GGGGCGTCGTTGGCGAGATATACGAACCCGTTCCTCGTCGCGACTTCGAGCAGCGGCGCGCTGTCCCCTGCGTTCAGGATGCTTTCGGGCGCCTTCCGCCCCCCGCGCCGAATCCAGGTCAGCGTGCTGAAGAGCGAGATCTCGTTGGCGCGCACCAGTCTGACTGCGTCGAATACTCGCTCAGGCGAAACGGCGACCCTGATCGTGTGGCGCTCACTGAATTGCCATACCGGTATGAATTCGTCGAGCCGAGTCTCTGCCTTGTCGATCCGCGACTCCGATGTCGGAGCGCTCAATCCAATTCCCGCCACTAGAACACCGATTCCTGCGATCGCGAGGCCCTGCGAGCGAGAGGTTACGTGCAAGCGCTCGATCGGCTTGATGACAAGAATCAATCCGGCCGCTGTGATGACGAGACCCGCGTAGACGATCGTAGATCCGAGCATGTCGAGGCCTCTGGTGACAGAATGTCACAGCGTTAAATACTGGCTCCGCTCATATCGTCCCGGCCAGATATTGTTTCCGAATGCGCTCCGGGTGGCGCTCGATCGCATAACGCAGCATCATGCGCGGCATCCGCTGATAGTGTTTTTTCAGGAAACCATCCAGCGTTTTGCGATCGCGCTTTCCGACTTCGCGCAGCATCCACCCGACTGCCTTGTGAATCAGATCGTGCGAGTCGCGCAGCAACAGCGCGGCGATCTTGAGCGTCGGGCGGAACTCGTCGCGCTTGATGAAGTGGAAGGTCGAGACGATCGCGATGCGGCGCTCCCACAGATCCTCCGATCGCGCGAGCCGTTCGAGCAGCGCGATGTCTCCCGCCTTCAGGTGCCCGCCTACGATGTCCCCTGCCGACGCATCGACAAGGTCCCAGTTGTTGATGTGACGCGTATTTGCCAGATATGCGCTGTGAATGCGGGCGCGTCGGGAATCATCCCCTCGGCCATACGCCTCCACCAGGAGTATCAGCGCGACCAGTCGCTCTTCGTGCCAGGACGAATCCAGCAGCTCGAGCGCGGATGCATCATCCAGCTCACGGTATTTGCGCACGAGACTGCGCATCATGGGCACCGTGAGGCCAAGAAACTTGTCGCCCTCGCCGTATTGACCCGGCCCGGTCTTGAAGAAGCGTTGAGAGTGTACGCCACGCTCTGGACTTCCCAGTTCGTGCAGCTCGGCCCGGAGCGCTGCCAGGGTTGGAGGCGCGCTCGTCGCCTTCGGCTTCGCAACACGCGCGCGCTTGGGGGCCTGTTTGGTTCGGCTACCTCGCGTCAGTTTCACGGCGTGCGAGCCGCGCCATTCACGATCGCGCGCGCCACCGCCTGCTGAAGTGGTCCGACATCAGGAAAATATCCCTTGGCATCGGTGCCCAAGTTCTGCCGGTTCGTAAGCAGCACGATCGACAGCTTGTATTGCGGGATGCCGGCGACATAGGTGCCCGTAAAGCCAGTGTGCGAGAAACTCCCCGCCGGGGGATAGCTCGGCACCTGCCAGCCGAGATAGTTCTGGTATTTGTCCCGCGTCAGAAATGCGTCGACGACCTGAGGGCGGATGTATTGGCGGCCTCCGTAGCTCCCGCGATTGTTCAGCAGATCGAGCAGCACGCGCAGATCGGCGGCGGTCGAGAAAAGACCCGCGTGTCCCGCCACACCACCGTTCGCGTAGTACGAATTGCCATCGTCGACCTCGCCGTTGAGAATGTACTGCCTCCAGCCGTTCCAGGCGGTCGGATCTCCCAGGTACCGATAGCCAAACGTCGAATCGTAGACCATGTGCTTCTCGTAGACGTTCCCCTGCTCCGTGGCTGCGAACTCCGTGAAGCCGTGCCCCTTGGGGTTGAACGTCGTCGACCGCAACCCGAGTGGCCGATAGAGATTCTGCTCGAGAAAAGCATCGAGGCGCTGGCCGCTCACGCGCTCGATGACGTCACCGAGCAACATGAAGCCGAGGTCGCTGTAGTGCCGCGCGTCGCCGACGCCCCACTGGAGCGGCATGTCGCGAATGACGCCGTAGGTCTGAGCGGTATTGGATGCGTGATAGTACAACGGCTGCCACTGCACGAGTGCGGCGGAATGCGAGAGCAGGTGCCGGACCGTGATGCTATCGAGGTGCGCCCCGCGAAAATCGGGGAGATATCGCCACACGGGAGCATCGAGATCGATCTTCCCCAGATCGACGAGCATCATCGTCGCCATCGTCGTTGCCATGACCTTCGTGACCGATGCGAGATCGAACATCGTCGATGTGCGCATCGCCAGAGGCGTGGCGAGTCGATGCCCCTGGTAATCTTTGAGCTGCGCGTAGCCAAACGCGCGCTCATGAACCACCCGTCCGTCCTTCGAGACGAGAAACACCGCGCCCGGGATCAGCGTTCCTATCGAGCACTCTATCAGAGAATCAGCGGTCGTGATACCGCGCACGAGCGCCGGATCAGCACCAGGAAATGTCGGCCGGGCGTACCCTCCGCAACCGAGGGCAGAGGACCCCGCCGTTACTGCGAAGAGGAATCGAAATCGCATCATGTGACCGAAAGATCCGCCAGGTCCGGTGAACTGCAACCGAACAGCAGTAGCCCGCAGCCACCAGCCGGCCCGCCAACCGCGCTCGGCTGGTAGTCGTAAGTTGCAGTCAAGCAGTTCTTAGGCTTACCGCTCAATTTTTCGCCTCTGAAGATATTCCTTGACAACATGACAGGACGCTGACATTCTTGCGCCTTCGGATAACCACTAGCCAGCCCAGTCATGCTTTCTGCTCGCATCGTCTCTCCTTCAAACCCTGGCAATAATCGCCCGCTCCCACAGAATCTGTGGGACGCGATCGAGCGCTTAGGGTAGAGCCGCTACGAGCTAGCGCAGCTCATTTCCAATACCCTCGCGTTTCGATCGGGAAACGCGAGGGTATTTTGTTTTTCGCAGGCCCATCTCACCTGTCGTACTGGAGGAGAACTGTGACGAGGATCAAGAGGACATGACTCCGACCCCCATCAATCAGGCGGATACCGCGTGGATGCTGGTTGCCACCGCGCTGGTGCTGGTGATGACGCCAGCCCTCGGATTCTTCTACGGGGGACTCGTCAGAGCGAAGAACGCGCTCAATACCATGATGATGAGTTACGTCGCGCTCGGCTTCGTCGGGATCGCGTGGGCCTTCATCGGCTACACTTTCGCGTTTTCTACTGGCTCAAATTGGGTTGGCGGATTGGACAATGCCTTCTTCAGGGGCGTCGGCCTCGATGCGAAGGGGACGATCCCTCACATTCTGTTCGCCGGCTATCAGGCAACGTTCTGCGTAATAACCGCCGCACTCATCTCCGGCGCGATCGTCGAGCGCATGCGCTTCGGCCCGTACGTCGCCTTCATCACGCTCTGGTCGGTAGTGGTTTACGCGCCGATCGCACACTGGGTGTGGGGCGGAGGCTGGCTCGGTAAGCTCGGCGCTCTCGATTTCGCGGGCGGCACCGTCGTTCACATCAACGCCGCCGCTGCGGCTCTGGTGGTCGCAGTCGTGCTCGGCGCTCGGAAGGACTACGCGCGGCAGGCGATCATTCCACAAAACGTGCCTTTCACACTGCTTGGCGCCGGTCTCCTCTGGTTCGGATGGTTCGGCTTCAACGGTGGGAGCGCGCTCGCGGCGAATGGATCGGCGGCGCTCGCCTTCTCCAACACGATGTTCGCCCCGATGGGTACACTCGTTGTCTGGAGTCTGCTGGACATCACGCGAACCAAGAAGACGACGGCTGTCGGAGCGGCGACCGCTATCGTGGTTGGGTTAGTCGCGATCACTCCCGCGGCGGGTTTTGTGAGTCCGGTATCTGGAATCGCGCTTGGCGCAATCGCCGCGGTTCCCAGCTACTTCACCATTCTCTGGAGAGCCGGCACCAGGCTCGATGATTCGCTCGACGTGATCGCGGCCCACGGGGTCGGCGGAACGGTGGGAGCGCTGCTCACTGGAGTACTCGCGCAAAAAATCTGGAACGGTACTGCCGACGGCGCACTGTTCGGCAATCCTCGGCAGCTCGGTATCCAGTTCGTCGCCGTACTCGCCACCATTATTTATAGCGCGGTTGGAACGTTCGTGATCCTGAAAGCGATAGCACTGGTCGCGCCTCTTCGCGCGAGCCAGAAAGAAGAGGGAATCGGCATGGACGTCACCCAACACGGGGAAGAGGCGTACAGCAGAGGCGAAGGCGCGATTCTCGTTCACGCTGACCGAGGCTGATATATGAAACTCGTCGTAGCGATCATTCGACCGGAAAAGCTCAACGAAGTGCTCGAGGCATTGTACCGGGCCGAGGTCCGTGGACTCACGATTAGCCGAGTGCGCGGTCATGGTGGAGAAACTGAAGCGGTCGAGACCTACCGGGGCATGACCGTCAAGGTGGAGCTGCACGACAAGGTGAGGATCGAGATCGGCGTCTCGGATCCCTTTGTCCAGCCAACCGTGAAGGCGATTCTTTCCGCCGGCGCCACCGGCGAGGTA
Source organism: Gemmatimonadaceae bacterium (assembly GCA_041498575.1). Taxonomy (GTDB): domain Bacteria; phylum Gemmatimonadota; class Gemmatimonadetes; order Gemmatimonadales; family Gemmatimonadaceae; genus UBA4720. Next base: position 13,750 of record JBGQIT010000014.1, on the reverse strand, counting down.
GGCGACGGCAAGGTCTTCGTTCTTCCCGTCGAGAAGGTCTACCGGATTCGCACCGGGGAGGAGGATCGTTCGGCCGTCACTCCTGTGGTTGGGGAGGAAAGCGGCGTCTAGCGACGGCGTATTCGTATCGCACAAAACCCGTGTGGTTCCACTGACCTGATTTGAATCGCGGCGACCCCACCGGGAAGGGTGAATCCGAAGAAGTACCCGGCGCAGGCGTTATCGGGGTCGGCGTACGCCGACTCCAGGCGGTAATCGCCTCCGCCAGGCAGCGAGCTCCGCGGCAGCCTTTCCATGAGAAGCTCTCCATGGCGTGCGCCAAAATTGACCACGATCAAGAACGCTTCGTCGCGGGAAGGCCTCAGCCACGCGGCAATCGTTCCAGTGGTGTCGCTTGTCTCGAGCAACGTCAGCGGGCCACTGGAGAGCGCTGGATGCGCGTTTCTCAGCTGGATCAGCCTGCGATAATGATTGAGTAGGGATTGGCGACTCGAATCCTGCGCCGCGACATTCTTCGTTTTCCAGTCAGCCTGAAGCAATTCCCACGGCGTCCCGGTTGTGAATCCGCCGTTTTGCACCGAATTCCACTGCATCGGCGTCCGGATCATCTCATCGGGCTTCGGCCCGACCATTCCAATTTCTTCGCCGTAATACACGAACGGCATTCCCGGTAACATCAACATTGCGCTCGCCGCGACTCGCGCTTTGGCCGCATCGCCAAGAACGGTCATCACCCGCGGCTGGTCATGATTGGTGAGAAACGGCGACCAGCGGCCGCTGGGAAACCTGGCATTCGCCTGGGCAACCGCCTTGAAGAACCCGCTTGCGTCGCCGCTCGCCGCCGCCTGCATCGTTGCTCTCGCCACGCCAAATGCAAAATACGAATCGAGCTGGTCGGGATAGTAAGTCTCCATCACGCCCGGTGACTCGTCCGTCATTTCACCGACCGTAAACGACCCGGGTGCTGCCGTCCGAATCGCGTCGCCCAACTGGCGGAGCACATCGTGCGTCCCGCGAGAGTGCTGAAGCTGCTCGCCTTCCTCGACGAGATACGGAATCGCGTCGAACCGAAAACCATCGGCGTGCATCTCCTTCAACCAATACGTGAGGACCTTTTGCATTTCGGCGCGCACTGACGGGTTCTGGTAATTCAGGTCCGGCATCTCGTGCCAGAAGACACCGTAGTAGTACTCGTCACGGAGCGGGGACTTGTGCCAGGCCGCCTGTCCCCACGGCCCCTTCTGAACCGGAAGTGTCCTCGACCAGCGGTACCAATCGCGATATGCACTGCCCGGATCGCGAAGCGCCGCTTGAAACCAGGGATTCTGGCTGCCGGTGTGATTGGGAACGAAATCGACGATGACATGAATCCCGCGCTTGTGCGCTTCGGTAACCAGAGTCCGGAAATCATCGTCAGTCCCGTACCGTGAATCGACGTGGTAGTAGTCGACCACATCGTACCCGTGATAGCTCATCGACTGGTCGATCGGCATCAGCCAGATACAGTTCGCGCCTAGGCTGGAGGTGCTGGCGGGATTTCCATCGTTGATGTAATCGAGACGCGTTGTCAGTCCGCGCAAATCTCCGATGCCATCGCCGTCGGAATCGTAAAAGGAGCGGACGAACACCTCGTAGCATACGCCGTCGCGCCACCAGGCCTTCGAGGTCAGCGGCGGCCCGGCGACTTCTTTAAAGAGCGTGTTACCGGAACAAGCGGCCGCAAGGATCGCGAGCAAGCCGGCCGCACACCCTTTCATCGGCCCTTCGGATCCCAGACCGCCACGCCCACCCGCGAATCCGCGGTTCCGTAGTACAGAAACCAACGGCCATTGAAGGGAACGAGCCCTTCGACGAACGTCGTGCCGTCCTTGTACTGCCCGGTGCGCTCGTAGTCTTCGGTTGGTTGAATGAATGGCGTGTCGGATCGCGCGATCAGCTTGATTGGATTTTGCGCGTCGAAAAGCGCCTGACCACCGGTATAAACGCGCTGCGGCAATCCCGCCTGCCCAAACTTCCCGCTGTTGCCCGCGTTGTAGATCAGCAGAATTCCCCGCTCGGTCATGACTGCCGGCGGTCCACCCTCGACCAGCCACGAATCGAAGTATCCGGGCCGTGGTGACAGAACCTTCAATACTTTTCCGTCGCCGTCCGCGAGCGGCGTCCAGTCGATGAGATCGTCGGACGTCGCGATCAGAATGTCCGGGACATTGAAGTACATCCAGTACTTCCCGTTCACCTTCGTCGCGATCAGCCGGTTGCCCTGGACCCTGGTGAGAATCGCGCCCGACTTCGTATCGAGCTTCAGGTACTTCCCGCTGTCAGCTTTTGCGAACGCAGGTCCATGTTTTTGCCAATGGACGAGATCCTTCGACGTCGCGATCGCCAGTCGCGGCACATCGCGGTTCCATTGTGTGTAGGTGAGGACGTAAGTGCCGTCGTCGGTTTCGACGATCCGCGGATCCTCGACGCCGCCCGTCCACTCGTATCTCGCCTGGACATCCTTGTCTGGATACAGCACCGGCGTCGGCCGGCGGGTGAATCGCAATCCGTCGCTGCTTTCCGCAAGCCCGAGACGCGATGTATGGAATCCGATCTCTCTCTTCCCCGTCACATCCTCGGCCCGATAAAGCACGTAGACTTTTCCGTCCTTGACGACGGCTGCGGGGTTGAACGTCGCGAGCTCTTCCCACCGGACGACGCTGTCGCTCATCGGAGAGAAAAACGTGGCGGCCCCATTTGGCGCGATGATCGGATTGACCTGCCCCGGCTTCTCGAATGGGCCGAACATCCACTCCGGCCGCTGCGCATCGGCGGATCCGCTCCACGCTCCGAAAAGGATGAGACCGGCAAGAGCCAAGCGTTTGCGCATGCGGTAGAATGTGCTCCCTTGGGTAGAGGTCCGTTAGGCGGAGGAGGCCTGCCCGTTGCCTGGTCAGGCTGGCGGCAGTCATTCCCCTTGTGTATTACTCTCAACTGCGGGTTTCCGGCGGTCACTCAATGAGTGCAGACCCTGCATGAATCAAAGAGGATTCTCTTTCGTGCGCTCGTTCTTCGTTTTTCTGGCGTCTATCGCCATCGCTGCTGCCTGCACCCCAACAAAGCCGGCACCCCCTCCGCCCTTGAAGGTGGTTCACGATACCGTCACGGTTCGTGACCCCGAATTGGACAAGCGGGTCTCGCGACTCGAGCTGCAGTTGCTCGCTCGCGATGCTCAGATCGAGGATTTACAGACGCGCCTCGAGGACACGCGCGCCGAGGTCGTGCGAGCGATGGCAAAGCTTCAGTCGATGGCGAGTCGCGCGCAGGCCGCGTCCGCTATGGCCGAGGCCGAAGTCGTTCTTCAGACGATGAAGTCGGGCGTGCAGGCAGATCCACCCGAGGCCGCGCAGGTCACGAGCCTCGTTCGCCAAAGCGCCGCTGCATTCGACAAGGCCAACTACGGGGGGGCGCTTTATCTGGCGAATCAGGCCAAGACGGTAGCCACGTCATATCGCGGACGCCTTGGCGTAAACAGAGAGGGCGCGCGTCCGGGAGAAACGCTGTTCGCGGTCCCCATCAAGTTGAAGACGACGAGTCGCGGGAACGTTCGCGAAGGTCCGGGCACCAACTTCGCCGTTTCGTTCACGGCAGATCCGGGGAGCTCGATCATCGGCTATTCCTACGCCGATGAATGGGTTCGCATCAGTGATGACGGCGGAAGAACCGGGTGGATTCACCAGACGCTCGTCGCGCGACCCTAGCCAGCTACTACCCCGTTTTCTTGAGCCTGCGGGCCCGCACTGTGCGGTCGCGTCCCTCTCTCTTCGCCTGATATAACGCTTCATCTGCGACGGCGATGATCGCCTCCGCGTCGTCTGCATCCTCGGGGAAGCTGGCGACGCCGATGCTCAGCGTCATCTTCCGTCCGTTGAACTTCTTCGCGGCCACGCGTGCACGAATATGCTCGGCTGTGTCCAGCGCATCGGCGATCGCAGTGTCGGGAAGCACTATCACGAACTCTTCACCGCCGTAGCGCGCACAGCAATCGACCTTGCGGGTCGAGTCGCGCATGATCTCCGCGATCATCTGCAGTACTTCGTCGCCGGCCGGATGCCCGAACGCATCGTTGTACTGCTTGAAGTGATCGACGTCGCCCACCAGCACCGAGAAGAAGTGCTTGCCCTTCTTGAATCGCGCCACCTCGTCGTCGAGACGCTTCATTAGAGAGCGGTGATTGGAGAGGCCGGTGAGGCTATCCGTCGTCGAGAGCAGCTCGAGCTCCTCGTTCTTCTTTCGCAGCGTCTCGTTGATGCGATCGAGCTCAAGTCGGCCCTCGCGCAGGCGATAGACCATGTGGTTGAACACATCGGTGAGGTAGCCGACCTCGCCGCCGCCCGGTGCCGCCGGGAGATCGACCGCCAGATCTCCAGCCGCGACTTCACTAGCCGCCTTCGTCAATCGGTCGAGCGGCCGGGCGATCAGGCGTCCGAGCCGATACGCGGAATAAGTCACGACGACAAGCAGGAACGCGATCACCAGCAGCGCGACGTCGCGGAACCGACGCACCTGGCCAAATGCCGCTTCGCTAGAGATCTCGGCGACCACAGCCCAGCTCACCTGTGGGACGTACTCGAGAGTGCCGATGACATCGCGACCGCCAAAGCTAGTATAAGCAAACGGGGCGCGGGCGTGCTCGCGGAGCTTCTTCATAATCGAGGAGGGCATCGGATTCTTTATCATCCGCGCCGACACTCCGTCGGAGCTGGCGATCGCGCCACCTTTGATGCTGACGAGATGGATGGCACCGGTGCTATCCGGTGCGAACGATCGCAACAGCATCTGCACCGGCGCGAGATTGAGCTCCGCCGCAAAGGCGCCGAGGAGCCGCCCGTCGGCGCGTTGGGCGGGGACGGCTACGATCAGCTTCGCTCTGCCGGACTTCGCATCCCAGTACGCATCGCCGACGATCTGATTGTCCGATTTCAGCGCCGCCTGCCAGTCCGCCGGTAGTGTCACCTTCGTCACCTCGCCCGCGCTCGTGGCGACGATGTTTCCGTCGAGGTCGAGCACCATCAGCTTCTCGAAATCGCTGAACCGTTCATGAAGCGAGACGAGATAATCACGCAGGCGTCCTTCGGTGGGGGAGCCCGGCGTGTTGCGCGAGCCATGTTCGAGGGTGATCACCACCTCGTCCGATCCCGCGAAGACGCGCAGGTCGTAGAGTCGTTCTCTCAGCCAGACGCCGGTTGCACGGGCGCTTTGGGCGCTGCTCGAGAGCAGATCTTCATCGATTTTCTTCTCGAGAGAGCTGCGATTCTGCGTGTAGAAAACACCAAGCATGGTGCCCGCCGGCAGCAGCGCGGCGGCCACCGCGAACGCGAGAATTCTGCTGCGCAGGCTCTCGAGGCGCGGAAAGGGGAGTGGAAATTTATGACGCGCACGCGGCGTGGTTTGAGCCGCGCTCGGAGCAGCGTTCATAGTTCCGGGGTCTGATGTCGGTTCGGGCATCGTCTATAGACGACTAACCCCTCGTTGGGCTACCGAGTTCTCGGCGGTGCCATAGGCAAATCGCCAGAGCTATTGCAGAAACGTTTGTCGCTGGCGTGGTCACAAACATTGCCGATTGCGGATACTGGCCGCAAACCACGTAACTCTTGAATCAGCAACACGTTACTGGCTGGAGATCACCTACTCCTTTCGGGCTCCGATCCGAATGATGTCTGTCATCTCCAGGACGTGTGTCGAGTATCCATTCCGCGCGACTGCGAGCATTGCCCGCGCGAGCTCTTCGGTCGTGGTAACCAATGTCGGCGCGAGGCGCATCAGAACGGGGTAGATCGGCTTGATGACCGCGTACATCACGTTGTACCAGCGCGTCGATGAGCGAATTCCGTGGAGCGGGATGACGGCGCCAGGGCGAAACATGTACGCCGCCTTGAACGGCAACGAAAGCAGCGTGTTCTCGGTCCGTCCCTTCACTCGCGCCCACATCGTCCGGCCTCGTTCGCTGCTGTCGGTGCCTGCTCCCGAGACGTAAATGAAAGTCACGTTGGGGCTCGTCCGCAGGAGTGTCCTGGCGACGCTTATCGTCAGGTCGTAATTCACGCGAGTGTATTGCTCCTCCGTCATGCCGAGCGCCGAGACACCGAGGCAGAAAAAGCAGGCGTCGAAGCCGGTAAGTTGGCTCTCGATAGGAGCCAGGGTCGCGAGATCGGGGCGAACGAGCTCGGTGAGTTTTGAATTGCTCTGACCCATCGGCCGCCGGCCAACGGTGACTACTCTTTTCACGCCAGGATCGAGCAGACACTCGCGCAGAACGGCTTGGCCGATCATTCCTGTCGCGCCAAAGAGGAGGACGTTCACCGCGCGCCATCCAGGAATTCGACCACGCCCGTCTCGAGTGAATACTCGGCGCCGACGACCAGCAGACCCTGGTCACGAATCAATTCCTCGAGGACCTGAGACCCGTGGCGCAGATGGTCCACCGAAGCGCGAATATTGGCGCGACCCGCTTCTCTGACCAAAGCATTCGAATCGTGTCTGAGCTCGGTCTTCAGGAGTCCCTCGACCGAAGGTCGCACGCGGCTGACGATCGCCCACAGGTTGTGCGACTGATTCTCCGTCGGTGTCAGCAGCTCTTCGAGTGTCGCCAGAATTGCTCCGCACTGTGAGTGGCCCAGAACAACCACGAGTCGAGTGGAGTACCGCGCCGCGGCGAATTCGACGCTGCCGACCTGCGAGGGAGCGACGATGTTGCCCGCGACGCGAATGACGAACAGATCCCCGAGTCCCTGATCGAACACGATCTCCGCCGGAACGCGCGAATCGGAGCACCCAAGGATGATGGCGAAGGGTTGTTGTCCGCTCGCAAGCTCGACGCGTCGCGTGTGACTGACGAATGCGTCGGATCCGCGTACGTTCGCGGCGAACCTGAGATTTCCCTCTCGCAACCGCTCGAGCGCTTGGCGCGCTGGCACCATCGATTGACAGCCCTCACTACCACACGCGGGTCAAGTCATTTCCTTGTCGCGCAGCCGGCTACAACTCCGCGTCAGTCCGGCTAATAGTAGTCTGCACAGATCGGTTACAGAACCGTCCGGACCGGCGTGCTACGGCTAGGCGTGCGCCTTGACCGTTGACGCCACGGTCGACTTTCGAAGCTTGGAATCCTGTATCAACGCCACGACGGCTGCGATTCCCAATAGCCCTGGGAGAGGCGTCCGGCCCCTGCTGAAACTGATCAGAATCGAGACAATCGTCAGTGCGATAACCACCCTGTAAATGGTTCTGTAGCCACTTGTCAGCGGGTACAGAAATTCCTTCGCGCACTTGAAGCATTTCAATTTCTGAAATCCCAGGAATGATCTCTTGGGGGTCGCACGGAATTGATTACGACAGTGGGCACACGTCGCCCCGATCGCAGCGAGAGCCATCGTTTTCTCCAATAAGGTTTGTACAGAGCACGACGGGGTGCGGGGTCCGCCTGACGCATTGGCGCTCACCCTCCGCGCCGTTCGGAGCTTACCGCTCCACCCCGGGTTGACTCACCGCACGAACGAGCGCAACACCCGTCATCGTTTGATATTGGGGTCAGGGCGCTTGGTCGCGGCTCCCAGGCGATCACGATCTGCCGATGCAGGGTCGAAGAAGTCGTCCCGGACATCGAGCCGAAGCGTGTATGCGTTGTCAGGCGCGAACTCCTGCCTGATGAGAACTGCGGATTCCGGTTTGGCCGCGGCAAGCTTCGTTTCAACCAGACCAGCCAGCCGGGCGAGATCCTTCAGCGTGCCCCGAATCGATTGGCTATCGAATCCCGAGTTTGGCCACGTCATTACCTCCAGAGATCCATAGGGCCCGTAATGCTGGTATGCTGACTGCATCGCGTGCTGTGGATCGGCGACATAAGCGAGCAAGAGGTCGCGAAACTGCAGTAGGCCGGCCCGGGAGCCTGTCAGCGTCCAGACCCTGTTCTGATCGTCCAGCTCGCAAAAAAAGCCCAGTTTGCGCCACTGTTGCTTGATCTGTTCGGCCGTCAGTTGGGCCGGAGGGGACTTCTCGCCCGACGATCTCCGCCGATAAAGAAGGAGACCAGCCGCGAGGATTATCGCGACGAGTGTTAGAAAGCGCACAGGAATCCTCCAAGCAGGTGCTAATCTATCGTCATGAAGCGGGCGGGCGTTTGCCTGACCGAACAATCGCAGCTAAGATATCCCCCGTTCGAGCACGTAACGAGTTGGCCCCGCTTCCGGACCCCCGATGCGCAATCGTGCTACGAGGTTTTGCAACATCTTCAGGCTGCTCTCGCTCGCCTGCTTCGCGTCCCTCGCGATCTCCTCTCGCACGAATGCGCAGGGCCTCCGTGACAAGATATCGGACCTCTTCATTTTCGGGCCCGGACAAGCGCCACTCTTCCTCGCCGGATCAGGCGACCCGAACAATCCCGCGTCATTGCAAGCCCACGGCCTCCATTTCATCCCCTCTTCGAACGCGGAGAACGCGTCGCTGATCTCTTTCATCACCGATGCCCTCGGAGCAAGCGTCGCCAACATACCGATCGGCTCGACCAGCGGCGGCGTGACATTCCGATTCGAGGGCGGCGCGCCGGTGGCCACATCCACGTCGGCCGGACCGATCTTCGCCGAGCGGGCACAAACGCTGGGGCGAGGTCGAGTACTGGCGGGCATAAGCAGAACGGGCTTTCGCTTCGCCACGTTGCGTGGCGTGGACATGAATAACATCGATCTGACGTTCACTCATCAGAACGTCAACTTTCCAGGGTGCGATGCGCAGTTCGGGGGCGACTGCTCACTGTACGGCGTGCCGGTTCTCGAGAACGACGCGATGGATTTCCACTTGTCGATGGACCTCAGCGTCCAGGTCACCTCCATCTACGTCACCTACGGCTTGTCTGACCGCCTGGATTTCGGATTGGTGGTGCCCGTCGTGCAAGCGGATTTTCGCGGCACGAGCGAAGCCCAAATCCGGCCGTTCGGAGGCACGACGGCGGCGCATTATTTTGCCGGCACGCCGGCTAATCCGGTTTTGACCGCGAGTCGGCAGAGTCTCGGCTCGGCGGCTGGCCTGGGTGACGTTGCGCTGCGAGCCAAGGTAAACCTGCGAGAGACGCCGGACGCGGCCTTCGCGTTTCTGGTCGACGGCCGTTTTCCGACGGGGAGCGAAAAAGACCTCCTCGGCTCGGGCAAATTTGCGGGCCGGGCACTCCTGATCTTCAATTCGCGCTTTGGTGATTTCTCACCCCATCTGAACGCCGGCTATTTGCACCATGCCGGCGACCAACAGAACGATGCCGTCCTCGGGACCCTTGGATTCGACGATCGGATTGCTGAGGGTGTTACCCTCGCGGCGGATCTCGTAACGGAGCTGCAGGTAGGTGATGCCAAGCTTCACCTGCCGGGCATTGTCACCTATGACGCGCCGTTCCGCCGGACATTGAATCCCACCAACATTCCTGATGTTCGGGACGACATTGTCAACGGCTCGTTCGGCTTCAAGATGACGCCGGCCCGCAGCACGACGCTGGTCCTGAATACACTCTTTCCATTGAATCGCGGTGGATTGCGGGCAAATCTCGTTTACACCGCCGGCATCGAGTACACGTTTTAGCTGCGTGGGGGACGCGCCGGTCAGCGCGCTGATGCCAACCGCCACGTATTTCCCTCGCGGTGAAACGTCGCGGCCAAGGTTACTGGCAGGCGCTGCTCCCTGTTTTCCGCGTTCACGTAGTCAAAGCTTCCGACAAGTCGGGCATCCGCCGACGTACCTGACGATTCGAGATTCGTAATTCGGAACGTGACGTTGACGCTTCTTGCGTTCTGAAAGAACGCCTCGAAGTTCCGCTGCTGGTCCGATGTCAGGCCTGGATTGACACGACGGATGGCACCTAGATCTCTGGACTCGATCGCGCGTGCGTACGCTTCCACAGCTGGTGCGAGGTCGGCGGCAGTTGGCGCCACCACAACGGGTGGCGCAGGTTCCTGTTTCGGCGGTGTGACGACCGGTGCAGCGGTTACAACGGGAGGCGGCGGCAATACCTCCTGCCGGATAGCGGGGTTCGTCACCGGTGGGTCATTTCGCGGGGCCGGTGCGGCCGCGACCGGAAATTGAATCGGCTTGGACGCGGTTCTGGCGGCGCCACCGGCGCGCGCGTCACGCGCGGTAGCGGGCGGTTTTTCCTTTTTGACCGATCGCTGAGCCAAGGACGGCGGCTGCGGGAGAGCGCCAGCACTCGCGGTGGCCGGGGGAGTCTCGGCAGGCACCACCTGCGGCGATGCGGGCGCGACTATTGGGGCCGGCCTGTTGGCTGCTTCCAGCTTTGACGAATCTGACTGCGAGTATCGCGTCCAGGCAATCGCAATCAAAGCGACGGCGGCGAGCGCTCCCGCCCCAGCAAAGGCGAGGTTTCTCACTTGCGTCTGCGACTTCTTCCTGGACATCTCGATGGCGCTGGCAACCGAAGCGCTCAAGGAAACCGACGCCGGATACGAAGGCCCACTCAATTTGGATCGTACGTTGGTCAGGTCATTAGCCATGTCGAGCGCGCTGGCGTATCGATCCGAGGGCTCCTTTGCCATGGCCTTGAGGACGATGCGGTCGAGCGCGGGGGGTAGTCCGGGCACCAGCTCGCTTACTGGTCGCGGCTTTTCAGTGATGATTTTGAAAAACAGATTCTGAAGAGTGGGAGCGTCGAAAGGCTTCATTAGCGTGAGGATCTGAAACAGCACCCCACCCGTCGCGAAGATATCGGTAGCCGGACTGGTCTTTCCCTCCGTGATCTGCTCGGGAGCCATGTAGGTCGGCGTTCCGAGGATCGATCCAGTGCTGGTCATACTCGATGACGCGAGATGGGCAACTCCGAAGTCCATGATCTTCGCGCGCCCGTCCTCGCCAACGCGGATGTTGGCCGGCTTGATGTCTCGATGTACGATGCCGCGCTTGTGAGCGAATGCGAGTCCGGTGAGAACGTCGATGATGATGTCGAGTCTGGCCTGCAGTGACAGCGCCTCGCCCGATTCGATCAAATGCTCGAGATCTACGCCCTGGACGAACTCCATTGCGATGAAGAGGTGACCATCTGCCTCACCCAGGTCGTAGATGCAGACCACGTTCGGGTGCTGAAGAGATCCGGCCGCCTGCGCCTCGTGCAGAAAGCGCTTGCGGAGGTCGTCCTGCCGAGCGATCGAATCGTTCATCACCTTGATCGCGACGGCACGGTCGAGGACGGAATCCTGGGCCCTGTAGACGACGCCCATCGCGCCCTCGCCTACGAGCTCGAGGATGCGGTATTTCCCAATTGACGAAAAAATTTTGGCGTCGGCCATGGGCAGGATGCGTTTGGCGCCGGCCGAACAAGCCGGACAGAGGGAATATTCAGCCCGCAACCCAATACGGCAACCAGTTTTACAGGCTTCGGAGCGGCACAAAGGAGAATTATCCGGAGTCCGACTCTGAATTCCGCGGAATCGGCGAGCTCCTAATGATCGCGAGCCTCACCCAATCCCGACGGGCAACGCTTTGACGATGCCCGCCACATCAGAAAAGTTGGCAGAGAATTGATCCAAACCATTGCTACTGCTGAGCTTGGCCTGCTCACAATTTTGCGAATCATCACGGAGACAAATGACTCGGCAACGGCCCGCACACCTAACCGCTTGCCCTATAGCCACTTACGCTCAGTTGCCAACATTGATTTAAACGGGTCGCGAAGCTACATTACGGCTACTTCAAGCGGAGGCTTTTTTGGCCTCCCACCCCGCCTCCGAACCCAGTAGCAACGACCGGATTTAATGACGGCTCCGAACAACAGAGAGCGCATCCTCCCGCGCCTCATTCACGAAGAAATCAAAGAATCGTTCATCAACTATTCGATGAGCGTCATCGTCTCTCGCGCACTTCCAGATGTGCGCGATGGACTCAAGCCGGTCCACCGCCGCGTGCTCTACGCGATGAACGAGCTGGGACTCGTTCCGGGGCGCCCCTACAAGAAATCGGCGACCGTCGTCGGCGACGTGCTGGGTAAGTATCACCCTCACGGCGACCAGTCCGTATACGACGCGCTCGTTCGCATGGTGCAGGATTTCTCGCTGCGCTATCCACTGGTTGATGGCCAGGGAAACTTCGGCAGCGTCGATGGCGATCCTGCCGCCGCGTATCGCTACACCGAATCCCGTCTCACCCGCATTGCGGTAGAGATGCTGGCCGACATCGACAAGAACACGGTCGATTTCGCGCCAAACTTCGACGACAGGCTCCTGGAACCGAAAGTTCTGCCCTCGGCGATTCCGAATCTCGTCGTCAACGGGTCTTCGGGAATCGCGGTCGGAATGGCGACGAACATCCCGCCCCACAATCTGGGCGAAGTAGTCGCCGCGCTGACGGCGTTGATCGACAATCCGGAGCTGACGCCCACCGACATCAGAAAACTGATCAAGGGTCCCGACTTCCCCACCGGCGGCTACATCTATGGCCGCGCGGGAATCAAGGATTATCAGGAGACGGGACGCGGCCGCATCATCATGCGCGCCCGGGCCGTGATCGAGGAGAAGGAATCCTCGAGCAAGTCACAGATCGTGGTCACTGAGCTCCCCTACCAGGTCAACAAGGCCAAGCTGATCGGGGACATGGCGGAGCTGGTAAAGGAAGGAAAGCTCGAGGGAATCAGCGCTCTCCGTGACGAGTCCGACAAGGATGGTATGCGGGTCGTGATCGAGCTCAAGCGCGATGCGATTCCGCGCGTGGTGCTCAATCAGCTGTACAAGCACACCGTGATGCAGTCGACGTTCGGCGTCATCATGCTGGCGCTCGTGCCCGATTCACACACGACGCAGCTCGTGCCGAAAATCATGCCGCTCAAGGAAGTGCTCCAGCACTACATCGAGCACAGGCACCAGGTCGTTGTCCGCCGCACGCAGTTCGAGCTCGACAAGGCGCTCGAGCGCGAGCACATCCTCGAGGGTCTCAAGATCGCCGTCGACAACATCGACGCGGTCATCAAGCTCATTCGCGCGGCAGCAGATACGCCGGCCGCGAGCGCGCAGCTTCAGAAACGGTTCAAGCTGAGTGAGCGCCAGGCAGAGGCGATCCTCAACATGCGCCTCGCCAAGCTCACGGGCCTGGAGATCGAGAAGCTCGAAGCCGAGCTGAAGGAAGTCCTGGCCTTCATCAAGGAAATGAGGGATATCCTCGCGTCCAAGCCACGCCGGCTGAAGATTATCCGCGATGAGCTGCAGCAGGTGGCGAGCAAGTACGGCGACGAGCGTCGTTCGGAAATCACGAGCGACGAGGGCGAGTTCACGATCGAGGACCTGATCGCCGAAGAGGACATGGTCATCACCATCTCCCACTCCGGTTATATCAAGCGCACTTCGGTATCGACCTATCGCAAGCAGCGCCGCGGAGGACGCGGACTGAGCGGGGCGGGACTCAAGGACGAGGATTTTGTCACGCGTCTCTTCATCGGCTCGACGCACGACTACATCCTGTGCTTCACGGACGACGGCCGCTGCTTCTGGTTGAAAGTTCATGAGGTACCGCAGGCGGGCAGGGCGGCGAAGGGAAAGCCGATCGTCAACCTGATCAACGTCTCACCCGAGACGCAGATCAAGGCGATGGTTCCGGTGCGCGAGTTCTCGGACACGCAGTTCCTCCTCTTCTGCACCAGGAACGGGACGGTGAAGAAGAGCGCTCTCTCGCAGTACTCGAACGTGCGTCAGACCGGCATCAAGGCGATCAAGATCGACAAGGACGACGAGCT
>JBGQIT010000013.1:0-18264 GCA_041498575.1 Gemmatimonadaceae bacterium | reverse complement strand
TCGTGCAGCGGCCTCCGCATCGGCCCGGGCTTTCTCTATTGCCGTCGCAATCGCACTCCTGCGAGCTGTCTCTGTGTTGGAGGCATAGAACTGGAGCGACGTAATCATGTTGGCTCCGTGAGATAATGCGGCATCTATGACCGGACCAACCTGGGTCAATTTTCGGACGTCGACCAGAATGGTGTTCGTCACATTGTAGGCAACGACTATCGGCTCCTTCCCCTGCTCGTAACGCTGCTCGGGATAGACGTTGTAGTTAATGGTCGACAACTGATCGCTCGCCAACCCAAGTGCCCGAAGTGCAGCTAAAACCGATTGCTGCTTGGTAGCGTTTTCTGCCGCGGCAGCCGCAGCGGTGCCGGCCCGGGTCTGAACGCTTACCTGGATAGTCGCTCTGTCAGGAGAGACCTTTACCTCGCCCCGTCCGGTAACAGCAATCTGGGGAATCGCGTCGTTTGTCGCCCGACTGTCCTGAGACTGTACCGTTAGTGGCGCTACAGCAGCTGTAAACAGCACCAAAGATCTGATTTTCATACGCCGATGTCCGAAAAAAGGGAAATGTTAGTAGGTAAAGACAAGACGTCTAGCCCCGCGCACCTTGCACAGCTGACTCAGAGCGAAGAACCGGCTCAATATCATGAATCCGGCTCAGGTTCATTCCGATGATTCCCTCGGCCTCGGTCCGCATGAACATATTCGCGAATTTTGCGCCCCAAACAATCTCGTCGGCTTGATACGACGACCTCGAGTGCACAGTCTGCGAGACAGTCTCGTCCGTTCCGATGAGAAGAACCAGAAGCTCCGCATCGCCATTGACGAGATCTGAATGTGTCAGGCCCCACATCGGACTTGCCGAATCAATCGGATGGACAACCGTCCAGCTCAGCGGGAAGAACACCACACGATTCCGTTCGAGGGAGAGCTCGTAAAACTTCCGTACGGCTGATCCACCCACCTGCTCGATTTTGGTGAGAATTGCCTGGATCTGCACGTCGATCAACTGGCTGCTCCTCGCGTTGGCAATTCGAAACTCGAGTGCCATCTTGTCGCGATAAGGCGCGACGATCGCGTTACGGCTATAGATGATTCTCGTCGACGGCCGAGAGAAACGGGCAAATATCACCCCCGTCGCGAGTGCTACCCCCACGATGTTGAGCAGTGCTTCAATCGTGACGAGCGTGTTCGCGACGACACCGACGGGGATGATATTGCCGTAGCCGATAGTCGCAAATGTGTCGACGCTGAAAAAGAACGCTCTGTAAAAGGGCTGCCCGGCGAAACTCCCCGCGCTCGATTGAAGTACATCCGTCCCCAAGAGCAGAAATGCAAATGCGAAGAGTGTATTGATGGCAACGTAGGAACCGGTGATGAAGGTGAGGAACTTCGGCCACGAAATCGTGAGGAGCCAGTGGTAGAGACTCATTGAGGACAACGGATTGAGTCCATCGCGGACCACGTTGAAGCTTCCGTCTCGATTCAACAACCGACGCCGTGTGCCCTTTGCAACCTCGGTCCCGAAACCGAGGTCCTTGAATTCTTCCTGGGCTGCCGAGGGAGAAGAACCCATCTGTCCGGTAAGAGTCGAAGAAGTCATGTGATTCTCATTGCATGTTGAGCTAGCGTTGCGTCCCCAAAATGGCCTGTGATATCAGGTAAAGCTACATTCGTCCGATGGAATCCTCAGACACTTCCGTCGGCCGTGCTACACTACTGATCGTCGTATCAGCCTTCAGTTTCGGGTCGATTTCCGTCCTCACGGTTCTCACGACGAACGCTGGCGTTCCTCTGATTACAGCGATGGCATGGCGTTACGTCCTGGGAGCAGTACTCCTTGGGGCGGTAGTTCAGATCAAGCGGGTCGGGGCGATCCCGAGGCGGCGGATCATTCAGCTCATGCTGATAGGTGGACTGGGTCAGGCGCTGATCACCTACCTGAGTCTTCATGCCCTCGAGTACATACAGGTCGGGCCTCTCGCCTTTCTGTTTTACACATATCCGGCCTGGGTCGCACTGCTCGCCGCGGTTCGAAGGACTGAAAAACTGACACCTGTACGCGTGCTCGCGCTGATGCTGGCACTGACAGGCGTGACAATCATGATCGGGGCACCGACAGAGAAACTCAATCCGATCGGTGTGATGCTTGCTCTTACGTCAGCTCTGCTCTATTCAGCGTATCTGCCGGCCCTCTCGCACGTGCAGAGGGACATACCTGCCCTGCTCTCGACCTTTCTGTTGATAGTTGGAGCAGCAATCTCGTTTGTAATCGCGGCCCTGTTCGCCGGCGAGCTTTTCGTTCCCAGCGGGGCAGCCGTCTGGTCGAATATTTTTGTACTGGCGCTCGTGTCGACGGTGATTGCGTTCTCGTCGCTCATCAGGGGTCTTTCAGTCCTGGGCCCGGTCAGGACGGCGATCATCGCCACCGTCGAACCTTTCTTTACCGCAATCCTCGGTGCGCTGGTGCTTGCCAGTCAGTTCGGCGTGGCAACCTTGGTTGGCGGTATTCTCATCGGTGCGGCGGTACTGGTAATCGAGTGGAGCTCGGCACAGGTCACTGCTACGGCGTAGGCGCCAGACGCCGGCGGCGGTCGATCTCGATAACGAGGTTTTGCAGATCGCTGGGGCTCACACCCGGAATCCGTGAAGCCTGAGCCAACGAGTGGGGCCTGAGATTAGCAAGCTTCTGACGCGCCTCGATCGACAGCGAGCGCATGTCGCCGTATTCCAGGTCAGGATCGAGGGAAAAGTCTCCCATCCTGCGCATCCGCTCGGCTTGGGCTCTCTCACGCTCGAAATAACCAGCGTACTTGATCTCGAGATCTGCCGTGACGAGGGCCTCGTTGTCGAGGTCTCCTCCCAGGCCAACTGCCTTCAATAACCGTTCGAGTGGAATATCCTGACGTCTCGCTACTTCTACTATTCGCACTGCCTGTGAAAGCGGCGCACTGCGCGCACCAGAGAGGATGGACGCGGCCTGGTCGGGTCGAATGCTTGTGGTCTCAGCCAATCGTATGGCTGTGTCTTCGTGCTCCAATCGCGTCTTGATGGTGGCTTCCTCGAACTCCGAGTAAACCCCGAGCCGAGCGCCAATAGGGCCGAGACGTCTGAGAGCATTGTCCTGACGCACGGTAAGTCTGAACTCCGAGCGCGAAGTAAAGAGCCTGTAAGGCTCATCCACCCCGCGCGTGACGAGGTCATCGACAAGCACCCCGATATACGACGTCTCTCTACCCAACACCACGGGTTGTTTCCGCTGGATCGAGAGAGCCGCATTAAGTCCCGCGACCAGACCCTGTCCCGCGGCTTCCTCGTATCCGGTAGTGCCGTTTATCTGGCCGGCGAAGTAAAGGCCCGGCACAGCTTTTACCTGCAGCGAAGGATCCAGCTGGGTAGGGGGATAGTAGTCATACTCGATAGCATAACCCGCACGATTCATTCTTACGTCCGCCAGCCCTGGAACAGATCGCAGGATCTCGAGCTGCACAGTAGCTGGAAGCGAAGTCGACAACCCGTTGACGTAAAGCTCCGATGTGTCGTGCCCCTCGGGCTCGAGGAATAGCTGGTGTCTTTCCGCATCGGGGAACTTTACGATCTTATCCTCGACTGAAGGGCAGTACCGTGGGCCGCGGGACGAGATTGCGCCACCGTACATCGCTGACTTCGCGATGTTGTCTTTGATGATGCTCTTGCCTTCCGCTTCGAGGTACGTGATCCAGCAAGGCATTTGAGCCGGGTGCCTGGTAGCGGAGCCCCGACGGCGCCTCTCGTTCCAGAAGTGCGACCACGAATAGTCGAACTGCTCGATCTCACTCTCCTGGATCTCGAGTGTGGAATAATCGACAGACCGGCCATCAATGCGTGGCGGTGTTCCAGTCTTGAAGCGCGCCACCGTAAGGCCAGCTTGTTCCAACTGCTCCGCAAGGTGAGTAGTCGCCGTCTCGCCTGCTCGTCCACCGGAGATACGAGTCTCGACGCCGATATGAATCCGACCGCGCAGGAAAGTACCCGTAGTGATTACAACGCTTTTTGCGCCGAAGCATCTCCCCTCAAGGGTTTCAACGCCGAGTACGCGCTGTTCGTCAGGTGTGAGAAGGAGGCGTGCAACGGTGCCCTGAACGGTCTGAAGATTCGCTTGTTGCTCAAGGAGGGATCTGACAGCTCGGCGGTAAAGTCCGCGATCGCACTGTGCCCGAGGAGCCCAAACAGCGGGCCCCTTGCTGCGATTGAGCATCCTGAACTGAATCATGGCGAGATCAGTAGCTCTCCCCATGATTCCTCCTAATGCATCGACCTCGCGGACGACCGTGCCCTTCGCGACACCTCCAATGGCCGGATTGCATGACATCTGACCGATTGTCTCGAGAGCGCTCGTGATCAAGCCGACTCGAGCACCGAGGCGCGCAGCAGCGACCGCTGCCTCGGTTCCAGCATGGCCAGCGCCTATGACCACAACATCGAATTCAGTTTCGAAGTCCGGCAATTGCGACATACATTAAAGATAAAGAGAGCCCTGGTCCCGTTGGCGGTTTCCTCTCGAATCTAATTCATGCCTCTCGAGCTTTCTCACAGCCGCATCGTAGTTCTCATTCGTCAAAGTGCATTCCAACGCGGCGGACTCACTCGGCAAGCTATTGACGAGCGCTACAATCTCACCGATGACGAGTTCCGGGTCGAGGATGGCCTGATCGCGCTCGGACCGCTGCCGTCGGACGATCTGCTTCCGGACCTGATCGAGGATCTCGAAGAGAGCGGCCTTACATACTTCGACGATTTCTTCGAGTTGAGCGGCAACTGGCCGGACTGGCTATCTCTCTACGCGCGCGGATTGAAGGGTAGAGGAACCTAGAGGCGCTGTTCGACTACCGCCCACTCTTCGACGAACGCTACGCCATCTTCGATTCGGTCGATGACGACATCTGCGCCAACTGACAACGCCTTCATACCCATAGCCCGCGCCGTGATTCTCACTTCCCTGCCAAGATACTCGTACGAAATTTCTCCTGGTGCGGAAACGGCGATGCCTCGTGTGACGATCGCGAGCTGACCCTGAATCTCATGCTCATCAATGGCTGAAGCAGCCGAGATTCCACGGAACGCCCACCGTGCGAGAAGCGTGATCATACCGCTGATTGCGAGTGCGCCGGCCCCGATCGCGATCAGTAGGACCCCCCACACCGGAAGCCGTGTACGCGATGCAATCGGGTACCCGGCGGCGCCAAAGCCGATGGCAAACGCGGCTACCGCCGGAAGATTGAAGAATGCTGAAGGTGTATGCGACCGGTCTCGGCGCACGCGCTGGACACCGTTCAACATCGCGAATACGGCCAGCAGCAGACCGGCGATGAAAACGGCGAGGAAGACTATCGGGAGAATTGCCACGACGCTCAGTAATTGGTGTGGGGTGAAGCTAACCGTCGCGCGCGACTCACGATCCCAGATACTTCCTGAACCAGGCTATCGTTGCAGGCCACGCCGCACGTGTAGCCGCCAGGTTGGCTCCATCCATTCCCGTCTGTTGCCGCAGGAATCCATGCCCGGCACCGGGATAAATGCTATACGTGTAGGTGCGGCCCAGCGCACGAAGTGCAGAGTCAGCCGGTGGAATCGTGGCGTCTACGCGAGCATCGTTTCCGCCGTATAATCCCAGGACAGGCGCGCGAACCGACGTCAGATCCGTCGTCTTCGGAGAAACGCCATAGTAGACGACCGATGCCCCCAGCCCCGGGGAATGAACCGCGTGCGCGAACGAGACACCACCGCCCCAACAGAAACCGACGATGCCGTATTTTTGCTGGGCCGCAGGCAGAGACATTCCGTACTGACCAATGGCGTCAAGCTGTTTTTGAACCCAGGCAGGATCGAGAGTCCTGATTGCGGCAGTGGCTAACGGCGCCACAACGGTGTCGGGACCGTCGGGAAGATTCTTCATAGTCAGAAGATCCGGGGCAATCGCAATAAAACCATCAGCTGCGAGCTGATCGGCAACACCGCGGATCCACGATGAAAGTCCGAAGATTTCGTGAACCACTACAACTACGGGCGCCTTGGTGCTTCGCTCGGGGTACACCACCCAGGCGCGAAGACTGTCTCCCCCGCCTGTGTGGAGGATGACCCACTCCCCGTGTCGAGGAGATGCGCTCAAGCGGGCAAGCGCTCCCGAAGCATCGGGAGGAAGTCGCGGGTCGTTGGAGGCACTGACGACGACGGCGGATGGCGACGGCGCACCATGATCAGCGTGCGAATCGGTCGCGGGGACCATTTTGTTGCTCGTGCAGGCCGTGCCCGCGAGTGAGAGGACGAACCCGAGTCTGATTGCTGCCGCGTGAATATGCATGTCAACGACTCCTTTGTTTGGCCATTTGCCGAGGCGCTATAGCGTTCTCGAACTGTTCGGCGAAGAATTCTCCAACACGATATTCCGCATAATAAAATGGACGCCACGGCCACGAGCCAGCTATGAAACCGGCGTGACCGCCCTGTTCCACGAATTCCAGGTGCAGGGCCGGATTCCTCCGGGCAATATCTCTAACTTCGTCGAGAACTTCCGGTGGCAGCATCGGATCATCCACGGCGCTCAATAGTAGCGTTGTGAGCCTAATGTGTTCCAGCCGCGGGAGTGAGCTTGATCGCCGATAGTAGTCTTCAGCATTCCGGAATCCATGCAGCGGACCCGTGATCAGGTTATCGAAATCCTCGAGCGTCCGTAGCCCGGAGATCTTATCCGCTGGAGCAACATCGGGGAACCGTGCGGCTTTTTCCTGCGCCTTTCGTCTCAATGAGCCGAGGAAGAACTGTTGGTAGAACCTCGAGAAGCCCCGATTGATTCGTCTGGAGGAGCGGGACAGGTCAAAAGGGACGGAAATCGCGGCTGCCGCCTTTAGCTGGGGTGGCAAATCGCTGCCCCGCTCGCCGAGAAACTTGAGCAGCACATTACCGCCGAGCGAGACCCCGGCGATGGCAAGGGGAGAAGTCGGATACTCCCTTGAAATCCTCTCGAGCACGAGTGCGGTATCTGTCGTCTCGCCGGAGTGATAGAATCGAGGGGTACGGTTTGACTCCGAGCCACACGACCGAAAGATCAGAAGATCGGCACCCCATCCCCTTTTGGCGGCTTCGTTGAGGAGGCCCTGCGCATAGTGTGAGCGAACAGTCCCCTCGAGACCATGCAGCAACAAAACGCGTGGTGTCCCTGGCACTGCCGGCAACCGATGCAGCTCCACAAAGTCGCCATCGGGCGTTTCCCAGCGCTCGAGGGTAGTCGGAGCCGGCGGTTGTCGCCTGAATAGTTTCCCCCAAAGTGTCTGCAGATGACCGCCGGGAATCCACCAGGCGGCCGAATAGATTATTTCACGCGGCATTGATACTAGGTACCAGGTCGACCTTCATTCTTTCCGTTCTTCGCGACAAGCCAGAGCGACATTGCAAGTACAGATCTTTGGAATCAAGAAAAGCGCGGACACGCGTAAGGCTCTTCGCTTTTTCTCGGAGCGAAGAGTCAAAACTCACTTCGTCGACTTGATAGAACGCCCCGCATCGATCGGTGAGCTTCGCAGATTCGCCCAGAAATTTGGTGTGAGAGCACTCGTCGATCGAGACGCAAAGCGTTTTACCGAGCTTGGTCTTCAATATGCGCAACTTTCGGACGAACGCTGGCTGGAGAAACTTTCAGAAGAGCCGCTATTGCTCCGGCTTCCACTCGTCCGCAATGCCAATCTGCTCGTTATCGGAGCGGACGAGGCAACATGGAAAAGCTGGATGGAACGATGAGTTGTTCTCTCGCTTGTGGGTATGCGCCCGGGCAAGCGATATTGCAACCTCGTCCCGTCCCTCCCACAGCGACCAGCTCAAACCAGGCTTGCCGACAGTGACTTACCGCGTTCTCGTCACCGATGAGATCGACGCCGAAGGCGTCGCGCTCCTTTCGGCTGAGCCGAGGATCGTCGTGGACGAAGTGCCGACACTACCCAAGGACGAACTCCTTGCCCGCATCCCCGATTATGATGCGATCATCGGTCGCAGCGCCACACGGATTTCCGCGGAGCTGTTGGAAAAGGCCCGCAAGCTGAAGGTGGTCGGGCGAGCCGGCGTCGGAGTTGACAACATCGCCCTCGACACCGCGACCTCCCTGGGCGTTGCTGTCATCAACGCTCCGGCCGGCAATACGATTGCGGTAGTCGAGCTGTTCTTCGGAACGGTCATATCGCTGCTTCGGCACATTCCACGTGCTGATACCTCGATGCATGCGGGCAAGTGGGAACGGTCGGCCCTGCTCGGCTCCGAACTGAAAGGAAGAACGCTCGGGATCGTCGGCCTTGGGCGGATCGGAGGAGAAGTAGCGATACGCGCCCGGGCATTCGGAATGAACGTTGTCGCCCACGATCCATATATCGCTCAAACCCGTTTCGAAGCCTTACGGGTTCAGGAAGTAGACTCGCTCGACGCCCTGCTCGAGCAATCGGATATCCTGACCGTGCACACTCCGTTGACTGACGAAACCAAAGGCATGATCGGGAAGCGCGAGATCGCCCGGCTTCCTCGGCAGTCCATCGTGGTGAATATGGCTCGTGGCGGCATCGTCGATGAAAGGGCATTGCTCGAAGCGCTGGACAGCAAACAACTCCTCGGGGCGGTCGTAGACGCCTATGAAAAGGAACCCTTGGCGGCGGACCACCCGCTGCGCGCGCTTCCGAATGTTCTACTTACTCCGCACATTGGGGCGTCAACCACGGAAGCGCAGCGGAACGTTGCAGTCGACGTTTGCATAGCAGTGCGTGATGCACTTCTCAGTGGAGAGCTGTCGCGCTCCATCAATGTCGCGGACGTTGGTGGACAATGGGCAGAGGTTGAACCCGCACTGACGCTGGCGCGCCGCGCCGCCGCGGTCGGAAGAGCGATACTCGCCACTCAAGGCACGCGTGTGGTCCAACGTGTTGATATTCGCTCGGGTTCGGGCTTGACCGCCGCAAAGAGCGCGCTGCTTGCGTCGGCTGCACGCGGCCTGCTGGAAGGCACCGTGGAACACGAGCGGCTGAATCTTATCAACGCTCGCGCGATGGCCGAGGCTCGCGGGATAGATCTTTCGACCACCGAAACTCCGGTGCAGGACAACCCTTTCGCGGTTGAAGTGAGATTGAGCGGTGGCATGCAGGAAATCGCGATTGCCGGAACAGCGCAGCCAGGCGCAGCTCCCCGCTTCACGCGGATTGGCGCCTTCCACGTGGATATTCAGCCACGGGATACGCTGCTGATCCTCACCAATAACGATGTTCCAGGCGTGATTGGCCGCGTGGGAACTCTACTTGGCGAAGCAGGCGTCAATATCGCCGAATACCACCAGGCACGTCTGGCACAGGGAGGCCAGGCCCTTGCCGCCGTCTCGGTCGATGGAGACGTAAGCGAGGCGACTCGCGAATCGCTGCTTCGTCTTCCTGACGTGTCGTCTGCCGCGGTCGTCTGCTTTCATTCAGGGTGAGCGTCACTCCAAGCAGTGACAAAAGCGTAAGGGAAGCTTATTCAGCCGATGCATCGGGTCTTCATCTGGTTCCGGAGCTCGTAGGTCGACCTGAGTCTGTCGAGGAAGTCGTCGAGATAGTGCGCCAGGCGACGGCTGACCGCACTCCGATCACGTGCGCAGGCGCGCAGACAAGCACGACGGCAGCATCCATTACCGACAAGGGAATGCTTCTGTCCCTCCGCTCTCTCGATCGCATTTCAGCGATCGACGAAGAGACAAAAACGATCAGGGTCGAGCCCGGAGCTCTCGTCGGAGAAATCAAGAGAACCGCGGCTGCGGCTGGTCTTCTCTTCGCCCCGGACCCGACCAGCGAGGAAGAGTCCACGATTGGCGGAGCGATTGCCTGCAACGCGTCCGGTGCTCGCACCTTCAAATACGGTGCAACACGGAAGCACGTACAGGCGCTGAAAGTAGTGATGGCAAGCGGCGAGATGATGGAGTTCCGCAGAACCAATCTCGAGAAGAACACTGTTGGCTACGCCTTTGCCCATGATCCCATCGACTGGTTCATCGGCAGCGAAGGTACGCTCGGAATAGTCGTGGAGGCCGAGCTCGCTCTATTGCCTCTACCGACCCACGTCGTTGGACTCGCGGTTTTCTTTGGCACAGAAGAGGCGGCGCTGAGCTTCGTAGTGGCTGCGCGTGAGTCGCGAACAGTCACGCCACGCTGCATCGAGTACTTCGATGATCAGGCAATCGGGATCGCGCGCGCCGCGGCCCACGGCGAAATGTTGCCCGATGGAGCGAAGGCGATGGTATACGTGGAAGAAGAGGTTCGTGATGATCTTGATTCGACGCTTGGTGAATGGAGCGACCTCATCCAGTCGACGGTCACCGATTTTGACCCGCTGGTTTTTGATGGTGAGGCAAGGTTGAGAGAAGCCCGACAAATTCGTCACAGTATTCCATCGACGATGAACGATCGAGGCACGAAGCATAGTGGCGCAGGCGGAAGGAAGGTTTCAACCGATTGGGCAGTGCCGTATCGCAAAGTCGGTGAAGCAATCCGAATTGCACGCGAACTCGCAGCGGAGCATGAAATTGGGCAGGCGGTGATTTATGGCCACGCCGGCAACGGACACCCTCATCAGAACTTCATCGCTCGTGATGTGCGAGAGCTTGCTACTATAGAAGTGGTAGTCGAACAAACGCTGAGACACGTGCTTGCCCTCGGCGGGACGGTGGCGGCGGAGCATGGGATTGGAAAGATCAAGCGCAGGTGGCTTCCGCTCCAGATGAACGGGCTCCAGATAGCGATGATGACGGCGGTGAAGAGAGAGCTCGACCCTCTTGGAATTCTCGCCCCCGGAAATATTCTGTGAGCCGTTTCAATTCCGTAGTGCTCGATGTCGACTCGACTTTGAGTGGAATCGAAGGCATCGACTGGCTGGCTTCATTGCGCGGTGCTGAACTTAAAGCGTGGAGCGCCGCACTGACCGAAAGGGCGATGGAGGGGAAGCTTCCGATCGAAGCCGTCTATAGCGAAAGAATGGGAGCAATAAGGCCGGCCTTAGCGGAAATTGAGGAATTGGGGCGAGTTTACGTCGAGCGTATGGCACCTCGTGCCCGGGAAACGCTTACTGAGCTGAGAGCAGGCGGGATAGAGCTGGTGATGGTAAGTGGAGGACTGCGCGAGGCGATACTACCTCTTGCCAGAGAGCTTGGTGTCGACGAACCGCAAGTCCACGCGGTATCCGTGTTCTTCGACGAAGAGGGGAATTACGCTGGATTCGATGAGCGGTCTCTCCTGACGCGGCAGGACGGGAAACGGATCACTGTGCGCGACATGGGTCTAAGAGGTCCGATACTGGCAGTCGGTGATGGGATGACTGATTGTGAAATCAGGGAAGTAGTGGAAGGTTTTGCCGCCTTCACCGGATTCATGCGGCGCGAGCCCGTCGTACAACGCGCCGATTTCGTGATTGAGAACTTCGACCAACTGAGAAAACTGATACTGGAATGAGCCCAACAAAGCCGTTCGGCACTTTTTTTCTGCCAGGACCGACCGAGGTTCGCGAAGAAATCATGGCGGCCATGATTCAGCCGATGATTCCACATCGCGGGCCAGAGTTCGAACAACTATTCGAGCGACTCCAGCAAGGTCTTCGTCCGCTATTCAAGACGGAACGCCCGGTTTACATCAGCTCGTCATCAGCGACCGGAATGATGGAGGCAGCAATCCGCTGTGCTCCGCCGGGTCGGATCCTTTGCCTGGTAAATGGGGCGTTCTCGGAGCGATTTGCACACATCGCGTCGATGTGCGCGCGCGATGTCGATCGCTACGAAGTCGCATGGGGACAGGTGCACGCGATTCCGCAGCTGGACGAACGCCTCTCGATGCGAAAATACACTGCGATCACGGTTGTTCATTCCGAGACCTCGACTGGTGCCCTTAACGATGTGCGCGCGATCTCGGATTGCGCGCATCGTCACGGTGTCGCTTGCCTGATCGACAGCGTTAGCGGACTCGGGGGAGCGGAGCTGCGTTTCGATGAATGGAAGCTCGATTACGTATTGACTGGCTCGCAGAAAGCACTGGCGCTTCCGCCGGGTCTTTCTTTCGGCGTAGCATCGACGAGCTTCGTCGATCAGGCGAATGGGACCCACGGTCGCGGCGTCTATTTCGACCTTGTCGAGCTTGATGCATACGCGCGGCGGAACCAGACGCCGAGTACCCCAGCGCTCACTCTACTCTATGCACTGGAAGCGCAGGCCAAATCGATAGCGGCGGAGGGACTCGAGGCCCGATGGGCGCGGCACAAGGCAATGGCTGCGCGTACTCAGGAATGGGTGACGAAAATCAGCGACGAAACGGGAAAGAAGTTGGCCAACATCGCTCCTCTCGGATCTCAGTCGCCGACGGTGTCCGCCATCAGGCTTCCCTCGGATGTCCCCGCGGAAGGATTTACTGCCGCGGTGGCAAAACGCGGAATCGTAGTCGGAACCGGCTACGGCAAGCTGAAAAGCTCCACCTTTCGCATCGGCCACATGGGTGACCACACCATGGAATCGCTCGAGCGCTGCCTTGCAGCGTGCTCGAGCGTGCTGCGTTCTTGACCCAGATATCCGTATCGAATGCCGGTGTCGAGTTCGGCGCATCAAGGATCTTCGAGGGAATAACATTCACCGTAGGTCGGGGTGACCGCTGGGGTATCCTGGGCCGGAACGGAAGCGGCAAGACGACGCTCTTCCGCCTGATCACGGGCGCGCAAAAACCGACTGAAGGGACCATTACGCGGCAGCCCGACCTGCGATTCGGCCTCCTCGAGCAGCACCGCGACTTCGGCGGAGCTAAAACGGTATGGGAAGCCGGCGCAGGGGAGTTTGCCGATTTGCTCGCTTTGGAGCGCTCCCTTGCCGAACAGGCCCATGTTCTGTCAGAAGTGGGTGAGGCTGCCACACCGCAACTACTCGCAAGGTATGATCGCGACCTCGAGCGGTTCGATCGCGAAGGCGGCTACACTTTCACTCCGCGAGTGGACGCCGTGCTGCAGGGACTGGGCTTCGATGCGGAGAAAGCACGCACTCAGCCGCTCGAACAATTGAGTGGCGGTGAACGCGGAAGGCTTGGATTGGCGAGGCAACTGGTGAGTGGCGCCGATATCCTGCTTCTGGATGAGCCAACGAATCACCTCGATCTGGAAACAACACGCTGGCTGGAGGACTACCTTCGAAATACGGACAAAACGGTTCTGCTGATCAGTCATGATCGCGCGTTTCTGGCCAACGTAGTGGATCACGTGCTCCATCTCGAAGGCGGAAGTGCGGTCACATATACGGGAAGCTATGAATCATTCGTCATTCAGCGGGAAGAACGGAGACTGAGCCAGCGTCGCGCCTATGATAAGCAGCGCAAAGTGATAGCCGAGGAGGAGGATTACATCAGGCGCAACATCGCCGGTCAGAACTCGAAGCAGGCCAAAGGTCGTCGCAAGCGACTCAGCAGGGCTCCGCGACTCAGCGCTCCCACCGCGGAGGAGGGAAGTGCTCTGGGGTTGAGACTCGACGTCTCAGCGCGAGGTGGTGATCAAGTCGCGATAGCGCGGGCCGTAACGCTGGAAGTCGAAGGGAGAACTCTGATCTCGGACTTTACCGCGACCATTCAGCGTGGCGACGTGGTCGGCTTCGTCGGTCCGAACGGCAGTGGAAAATCGACCTTCCTCCGCGCGCTCATGGGTGAGCGCGACGTCTCGAGAGGAGAGTTGAGGATAGGTGGGTCAGTGGAGCCCAGCTACTATCGCCAGGATATGGCGCAGGTCCCCCTGGACCGAACGCTCTATGATGTAATAAGCGAGCTCAGACCACAATGGGAGCGCCGCCAGGTTCAAGGTCATCTCGCCAGGTTCGGGTTTTCCGGCGATGAGGCTCAGCGTCGTGCCGACACGCTATCTGGTGGGGAGCGCGCCCGGGTTGCGCTCGCGATGATGGTTCTTGGCCGGGCGAACTTTCTTCTGCTCGACGAGCCGACAAATCACCTTGACATCGAATCGGTGGAAGCGCTCGAAGACGCCCTCGGGGAGTACGAAGGAACGATACTGCTGGTGAGTCACGACCGGGCAATGCTGGAAGCGCTGAGCTCGCGGGTTTGGATTCTTCACGAGCGCCACGTCACCGATTTTCCGGGATCCTTTACTGAATGGGAGGAGCAAAGCCGGGAACGTGAGCACGCGGCGGCGGTCACCGCCGCGGAGCAGGAATCACTGCGGCGGGTCAGGGAGCACAAGACGACCAAACGACGCGAGACACAGGGAGTCGAGAGCCGTACCGCGCTTCGCGAGGTGCGCCGGCGAGTCGAAGATTCGGAGAAAGAGGTTGCTGCCCTCGAGAAAAAGATCGTGGAGCTTACGGCACTCCTCGAGGATCCGGAGCTCTACACGACCCGCGAGGGCACCGACAAATCCCTGCTCGCTGGCAGGGAGCTGGACGAAGCACGGCGCAAGCTCGACATCGCGATTGAAAAGTGGACAGCGGTGACAGAACAGGCGGAACAGCTATCGGCGACCTGATCGATCAGAACCGCTGACGAATCCGATCAGAACTCGCCGATGAATCCGATCTCCACCTCTAGATTCTGGCCGAACCGCTCACGCACCTTGTCCTGCGCCATCGTGATCAGCTCGCGGACATTCCTCGCGGTCGCCTTTCCCAAATTGACCATGATGTTTGCGTGAATGTGGGAGATCTGGGCATCCCCTTGTCGGAATCCCTTCAAACCGACCTGATCGATCAGGCGTCCGGCTCCGACGCCTTCGATCTTTTTGAATATCGAGCCGGCGCTGGGATGATACTCGAGCCAGGGATGCTTGCCACCGCGCCAGCTGAGGTTTTCCTGCATGATGCGATGCATTACCGACCTGTCTCCGGGCTCCAGCTGGAATGTCACCGCCAGAGCGATGTCCCGCTGCTTATGGAGGGTGCTCGTGTCGTAGCCGAACTGCATGTATTCCCGGTCTACGGTTTCCCGTCTACCGTCGTGGGTAAGCAGCTGGGCTGACTTAAAGACCTCGGCAATGAACATCGTTCTCTCACGGTCCGGAGCCGGGGAGAGAAAGTGAAGATTCTGCCACACCGCCCCACCCACGGTGCTCGGAATTCCAACGTAGTGTTCCAGCCCCGACAGCCCGCGCTCGACGGCCTGGGGTATCAACTTCGCCATTACCGCGCCGCTCTCGACCCAGAGCCTTCCATCGTCGAAGAACTCGAGGTGGCTCGAAGTATTGCGGATGATCAACCCCCGGAATCCCTTGTCTCCGATCAGAATGTTGGCGCCCAGCCCGAGCACGAAATACTCGAGCCCGAGATCTCGTGCGGCGGTAACTGCCCCTGCCAGATCCTCGACCGATGTTGCATCGTAGAAGAGATCGGCGGGACCACCAATCTTGAATGTGGTGTATTGAGCAAGAGGCTCATTGCGCTTGAGCCTCTTGGCGTCCAGTCGAGTCAACAATTGCCCGTAAGAGTCCGCACGGGCCTTCTCAGAATCTGACATGTCCGAAAGAAAAGGTGTCCTGCGTCGCTGCGCTACTCTTGTGCTTCTCGTATCAGCGCTTGCTCCGCTGCAGGCGCGGGGTCAGCGAGCGGAACTCGAGAAGATCATTCAACGCAAGGTTCTCGCGAATGGGCTCGAGGTAATCGTCGTCGAGAACCACGGCGTTCCGTTAGCGACGATCGAGATCGACGTAAAGAACGGGTCATTTACCCAGAGTCCCGAGTATGAGGGACTGGCCCACATGTACGAGCACATGTTCTTCCGCGCCAATTCGAAATATCCGGAGCCGAATCAATTCTGGGACAGGGCGTCGGATCTCGGAGCGGTGTTCAACGGAACTACCCAGGAGGAACGAGTCAACTATTACATGACCGTTCCGGCGGAAAAATTGGGAGACGCAATCGAGCTCCTTGCCACGGCGGTAAAAGGGCCGTTGTTCCGACGCGACGAGCTCGAGCGGGAACGGCAGGTCGTAATCGGAGAGTACGATAGAAACGAGTCGAGCCCGTTCTTCGAGCTCTCGCGCCAGGCGGACGCAAAGCTCTATCCCGGCAACTTCAGCAGAAAGGACGTAATCGGTGACCGGCAGATAGTTCTGACCACGACACCCGAAAAAATGCGTTTCATTCAGAACAAGTATTACGTCCCGAACAACTCTGCCCTGATCGTTTCCGGCGATGTAAACCCCGCCACCGTGTTTGCTCTCGCCGAGCGCGAGCTGGGACAGTGGAGTCGCGGCGCCGATCCGTTCGTCGCCGATCCGATTCCGGCGATTCCTCCGCTCCAGCAAAGCGAGGGAGTTCTGGTCGAAGCGCCGGTCGGCGCGGTGACCGTTCAAGTTCAGTGGCAGGGTCCGAGCGTCGGGCAGGATCCCAAATCAACCTACGCGGCGGATGTGTTTTCGGATGTCATGAACGATCCGGGGTCGAAGTTCCAGCAAAGGCTTGTCGACAGCGGACTATGGCAAGCGGTTGGAGTCAACTACTACACTCTCAATCACACCGGACCCATTACCATCAGTGGACAGACATCGCCTGAACAACTTCGCGATGCGCTCGCCGCCCTCTACGGCGAGATAGGAAAGTTCGATACGCCGGGCTACTTCACATCCGATGAGCTCGAGGCAGTCAAAGCGCATCGGGCGGTAACTTCCGCGTTCGATCGTGAGCGGGCTTCGGGGTTTGCGCACACTCTGGGATTCTGGTGGAGCGTCGCCAGCCTCGAGTACTACATGGGATACGTTGATTACATGGCACAGCAGACAATTGGAGACCTGCGCGCATACGCGCGCCGCTATATCGTCGGGAAGCCGCACATTGCGGGAGTTCTGATCGCGCCTGAGGTGCGTCAGTCGCTGAAACTCGCTCCGCAGGATCTCGTGATGGCGGGGACACGCTGATGCTGCTCTCAATTGCGATGGCGCTCGCGACGGCCACGACGAGCTTCGATGTATCTGGCGTGCACGTCATCCTTCGGCAGAATAACGCCAACAATGTTGTCGCGGCGAACCTCTACCTGTTGGGCGGAGCCCGGCAGGTGACGGAGGCGAACGCAGGTATAGAGCCAATCCTGCTCGAGGTCTCCGAGCGCGGCACCCAACGATATCCCAAGAATTCGCTGCGGCGCGCGATGTCGCTCCTGGGAAGCGAGATCGTGGTTGCTCCGAGCGCGGACTGGACAATGTTCGGAATTCGATCGAGCACGGAGGTTTTCGATTCCACCTGGTCGATCTTCGCCGATCGAGTAATGCATCCGAATCTGGCCAAGTCGGAAATTGGCCTGGTGAAGGCTCAATACCTGTCGGGAATCAGACAGCGGCGAGATGATCCCGATGCTCTGGCTGATTACCTCGCAGACAGCATCACCTATGTGGGCCATCCATACGCGGTCTCAGTCGTCGGCAACGAGAAGTCGATCCAGGCTCTCGACTCGGCGTCATTGCGTGAATATCATCGCGCACAATTCGTAACGTCGCGAATGCTGCTGGTCGTTGTGGGGAACGTTGACCGCGCGCGCATCGAGCGACTCGTGAGCCAGTCAATCGGGCAACTTCCTCGTGGCAGCTACAAGTGGACTGCGCCTCCGCGCATTCCCGAAGCGCCAACCGCGGTCGTGATCGAGCGCCGGCAGCTGCCCACCAACTATATACTGGGCTACTACAGCGGCCCGCTCGCCAGCGGTGAGGACTATCAGGCGCTCAGGGTCGCGACTTCGGTTCTGACGGGCCGCATGTTCGCGGAGATTCGGACCCGTCAAAACCTCACCTATGACGTGCACGCCCCTTTCGTCGATCGCGCGGCGACTACGGGGGGACTATACGTTTCGACGGCTTCGCCGGACACGACACTGAAGCTGATGCACGCCGCGATCGTGGATCTCCAACAGGGGATGCTCGAC
This sequence comes from Gemmatimonadaceae bacterium, assembly GCA_041498575.1. Lineage (GTDB taxonomy): Bacteria > Gemmatimonadota > Gemmatimonadetes > Gemmatimonadales > Gemmatimonadaceae > UBA4720. The sequence continues at coordinate 367 of JBGQIT010000013.1, read as the reverse complement.
CCCGTGGGTCTCAAGCAGCTCGAAGAACAATTCATAACCGAATACTTTCTCGACAACGAAACCAATGCCGCACAGGCGGACTTTCTGGCGCGATCACAGCTCTATGAGGGCGACTTCCGGGAGGCTGACCGCTTCGTTGACGAATTAAAGAGCGTAACCCCGCAAGCTGTTCAGAGAGTGGCGCGGAAATACATGAAAGGGTTTCGCTTTGCGTACGTCGGCGATCCATCGAAGCTGAATCCGCGCATCATTGGTTCGTTCTGACGGCGGAGCGCCGACGAGGCAATCGCAACTATTCCGCGAATTCCTCGGCCACGACCCACGGATCCATCGCACCACTGTAAAGCGCCATTCCGACGACGGCGGC
>JBGQIT010000012.1:0-18408 GCA_041498575.1 Gemmatimonadaceae bacterium | reverse complement strand
CCGGACTCACAGCTCACGTGGCAGTAAATCCTCACTCCGTACTACGTCCTCAATCCGCAGTTAGTCTCCCAATCCGCAATTAGTCTGCGATTCGCAATTGCAGTTGGCCCGCAGTCCTCAGCCGTTAGTCCGCAGCCTTATTCGCTCCCGAGCGCGTCGGCGTAGAGCGGATTTGGCACCAACTCTCCATCAACGAGTATCTCCCGATCCCACGGAAGAATGATCGTGCTCTCGGTCGCGATCGCGTGAAAATCCGGAGCGTACTCGCCGGTCCGGAATGAAACTGCTGTCCGCACCTCCGCTGCGCCGCCTTCCTGAATGGCGGACACCGCCAGACGCATCGTATCCCCCGAATCGCACGTCTCGTCCACGATCAGAACCCGCTTGCCACGAACTTCCTTCGGCGCACTGCCGAATACTTCAGGCGCCTCGCGGGCGTGCGAGGTCCGGTATTTCCGGCTCACAACCAGGGAATGGAACTCGCGCCCAAGGATTGCTGCTATCACGGCGCCCGGAATAACCCCCGCTGTGGCGATCCCGACAACGATCTCGGGGTCGTAGGCGCGCGCCACCTTTAAAGCCAGCCCGCGCGACAACTCGCCGAAGAACGGCCATTCGATTTCGAGGACGCCTTTGGCGGCGTCGACCGTGTGTTTGCGCGGTGACATTTTGCTCTCAAACTGTTCGGGGAAAAGCAGTTAGGTTAAGCTAGCCCTCTCACATCATAGTCGGTAGATTCGACCAAATGTCATTCTGGGACCGCCTCACTGGCGGCAAGCCGAAGCCGGTGACCGAAAACCTCGACTACCTGAACGAGGCGCTCGCGCTGGAACGCCAGGGCGATTACGACGCCGCGCTGACGTCCTATCGACTCGCCCTTCGCCAGAGACCGAACAATCACAAGGTCCTCCAGAACATGGCCATCGCCTACTCGAAGCTCGGTCAGCTCGATGAGGCGATTCGTTGTTACCGCCGCGCTCTCGCGATCGAGCCCCGGCTCTCGGGTGCACACTACGGGCTGGCATTTCTTCTCCTCAGGCGCGGCGACGTGAGCGATGCAGCGTTTCACCTCGAGGCGTTTCTGATGGATCCGCCGAAAGGCGGCGAAGCTGAACGTTGGGTCAAGCACGCTCAAAAGACCCTCGACGAAATGAAAAGCGCCGAGCCTCCTCCCTCGAACCCCCAGTTGAAGACCAGTGATTATCCGGGGATTTCAGAGTAGATGGGGGCGGTTCTCGCTGTCGTTAGCCAGAAGGGAGGAGTCGGCAAAACCACCACCGCTGTAAATCTCGCCGCCGCGTTCGCGCGCCGGGGAATGAAGACGCTGCTCATCGACGTCGATCCGCAGGGATCGGTACGCTACGGGTCGGGCCTCGCTCGCGGTCACGAGACAGCAGGGTTCGCCGATTACCTGAACGGCGAGAAGACCCTGCGTGAGATCATCCTGCCAACAGCACTTCCGTGGTTAAGGGTGATCCTCGCCGGCTCAGTTGCTGACGAAGCGGATCACGCCGCCTATTCTGAGCTCGTCCGCGAGACCAACGTGCTCCACGATCTCCTGACCATGGCAGAGCAACGTTGCCAGGTGGTTGTCGTGGACACCCCGCCAGGACTGGGACCGATCACGCGCAAAGTACTGGGCCAGACCGAGCATGTGATCGTACCGCTACAGTGTGAGCCACTCGCGCTCCAGACGACGCCACAGATTCTGCGCCTGATTCAGGACATCGTCGCCACCAACGAGCGGCTCACGCTCGACGGAATTCTCCTCACGATGTACGAAGCGAACAATCCGGCCAGCGACCGGGTAGTGGACTATGTGAGAAGGCATCTGCCCGCAAACATCGTCTTCGACGTCGTGATTCCCCGCACTTCGGCAACCGCCGACGCATTCGCCGCTGGTCAGCCGGTCGTCGTCAAGAGCCCCGCCGATGCGGCGGCGCAAGCCTACGTGAACCTCGCGACGCTACTCGCTGACCGGTTGGTATGAAGAGGTCGTCGGCACCCGCGATATTGCTTGCGTGCTTTTGCATAGTTGGGCTGGCCGCCATCGGCTGCACCGAGATCAGCGGCAGCCCGACAGCGGTTCTTTCCATACAGTTCGACAGTCTGGCGGCGCCGTCAGTAGTCGTCGGCGATACATTGCGCGACACGACCGGCGCGGTGGTCAGGCCAGTGGTCCACGTCTTCAACTTCAAGGGCGGCGAGATCTTTCCCGCGCCCGTTTACTTTCTGTCGCCCGATTCCGGGATCACCGTGGACAGCGCCACCGGGATAGTAGTTGCCGACAGCCTCCGCTCGACGCCCGCCCGGATCATCGCGACCGTCGGGACGCTGCAAGCGATTCAGAAGGTCGACGTTACGCTGCGTCCGGACCTCATTCAGGCGGTTAGTAGTCTCGACACCTTGCAATACTCGCTCAGCGACAGCACACTCAACGTATCGACGCAATTGCAGGTGAAGTTGACGCACGGCGTCGCTCCGAACGACAGCGCCGTGAAGTCGTATATCGTTAGTTTCGCCATCGTCGCGCAGAGCAATCCGCAGCTTGGTGAGCTGGTAAACGACGCCGGGAAAGCATCCGTCGTCGCTACTACCGATGCGAGCGGCATAGCGGGAAGAAGGATTCGTGTCCATCCTCTCTTTCTCACATCGGGGACAGCCGATTCGATCGTGGTCAACGCCACGGCGAAGTATCGTGGAGTGCAGGTGAATGGCAGTCCGGTGCGGCTCGTCCTACTGCTGAAGCCGCCCGGCTAAACCAGATTCCGCTTTCGGGGGAGTGAGAATGGCGCAGATGGAAGCCAGAGGTGGACCGCGACCCGCTCCGGGGACGCTGAATCAGCTCTTTTTCGAAGCTGTCTCGAAGTACAATCGCCCGGACGCTCTGCAGGTGAAGACGGGCGGCGCCTACCGGCCGATCTCGCATACCGAGGTTGCCGACCGCGTGCGACACGCCGCGCGAGGCCTGTCCTCACTTGGAGTGAGGCGAGGAGACCGCGTAGCGATCCTTTCCGAGAATCGGCCGGAGTGGGCGGTCGCAGACTTCGCGTGCCTCACCGTCGGCCTCACCGATGTCCCCATCTATCCAACTCTGCCGGCCGATCAGATCGCCTATATGCTCAAGGATTCGGGCGCCGTCGCGATCTTCGTCTCCAACAAACCGCAGGCCGAAAAGATCAGAGAAATCCGCTCGCAGCTGCCCGCGCTCAAGACCGTGATCGGCTTCGACGATGTTCCGGGCCTCACGAACCTGTCGATGGCCGAGCTGGAGAAGCGCGGCGCGCAGGGCGAGAACAAGGAGTCGATCGCCACCTATCGGGAAGACGCTCTGACGGTCAGGCCCGACGATCTCGCGACGATCATCTACACATCCGGCACGACGGGCGAGCCCAAAGGCGTCATGCTCACTCATGACAACATCTATGGGAATGTGGCGGCATCGCGGACGGCCATTCCCTTCGAGGGTCGCGACGTGGCACTGAGTTTTCTCCCGCTCTCCCACATCTTCGAGCGGATGGGTGGGCACTACCTGATGTTCGCCACGGGAACTTCGATCGCCTACGCGGAATCGATCGACACTGTGCCGGTCAACATGCAGGAAGTGCGGCCGACGCTCGTTCTCTCGGTGCCCCGACTCTACGAGAAGATGTTCGCGCGTGTTCTGGAGACGGCGCTCACGGGCGGATTTCTGAAGAAGCAGATCTTCTTCTGGGCACGCGGCGTCGCGGATCGCTGGGCCAATGAGAAGCTTGCCGGAAAGGAGCCGGGCGGACTGCTGGCGAAACAGTACGCGATCGCGCAGAAGCTGGTCTTCTCGAAGCTCAAGGCGCGAACTGGTGGACGCCTCCGCTATTTCGTTTCCGGGGGCGCTCCGCTGGCGCCGGACATCAACAAATTTTTCTTCGCGGCGGGCCTCACGATCCTGGAGGGCTATGGACTCACCGAGACCTCACCCGTGATTACGGTCAACACGCCCGCGAACTTCCGCATCGGCACCGTCGGGAAGACAGTCGACGGCGTCGAAGTGAAAATCGCGGGTGACGGTGAGATCCTGACTCGCGGGCCGTACGTCATGAAGGGTTATTACAACAAGCCCGACGCCACCCGCGAAGCGATCGATCCGGATGGCTGGTTCCACACCGGCGACATTGGTGAGCTGAACGACGGATTCCTGGCCATCACCGACCGCAAGAAAGACATCATCGTCACGGCCGGCGGCAAGAAGGTCGCGCCGCAGCCGCTCGAGAACAAAGTCAAAACCAACAAGTACGTCGCCCAGGCCGTGATGATCGGCGACAAACGCAAGTTCCCCGCGATGCTGATCGTGCCGAACTTCGATCAGTTGGAGAGATGGGCGGCCAAGCGAAATATCATCTGGACGGACCGCGCACAGCTGCTGCGGATGCCGACGATCCAGGCGAAGATAGAAAAGGAAGTAGCCGAGGAGCTGGTCGGCGCCGCGCACTTCGAAATGCCGAAGAAGATCGGGTTGCTCGAGCACGATTTCTCGATCGAGCGGGGCGAGCTGACGCCCACGCAGAAGGTGAAGCGCAAGGCCATCGACAAAAATTACATGACGCTGATAGACTCGCTTTACGAAGAGGCCGAGCGATCGGGATTCACCGACCAGCACGCGATAGCTTGATCACTTCCGGCGCTTTCTGAGCCACCCAGTAGTCTTCGTCCTGGGCGAGCAACGCCAGCTCGCCCGGTGGCGGAATACCGACGGGTCCGACGATTCTCCCTCCCGGGCGGACCGCTTTCACTGCTGATGCGACGGTTTCTGCCGGGAACGACGCATCGAGCGCGACACCGAGAACCGAGCCGGCCGCGACCGGAATCTCCGATCCAACTCGAAGAAGCCCGACGGTCTCCGATTCTTCGGCTCCAGCCTTCGGGTTGAGGGCGAGCACTCGCGCCTCCGTCAGCAGGCTCAGCTCCAGCGCGGCATCCGCCCACGTCCCGCCAAGCACGACGGTCGCACCAGGCTCAGTTACGTTCAGAAATGCGCCGGCGCGCGTGGCGAGATCCTCTCGATCGTGGATCCCCGCCGGTCGCTCGCCCTCGCGCCGCGAGTGTTCGAGGCCCGCACTGAAGTCAGCGATCCCATTCATGATCGGATATTCCGCGGAGCAGATCGGGCAGCCCAGCGTGCCGCCGATGACGAATCGATTGGTGACGGCCTTGAACGACGCCACGAGCCAGGTGTCCTCGTGCGGATTGATGCAGCGCAACAGGTCAAGCAGCTCGATGAACACAGGGGATATCTTGAGGGATAGAAATGCAACTGAACAGGCGCGAGGTCCCAGTGGCAGAGATGCAAGTCTGTTAGTTCACTACGCCCCGACTTATCTCGCTGGAAACAGGGCACAAGCAACTGCCTGTGCCCTGAACGCCACAGAGGTGAGTCCCGGCGTCGTGAACTGAATCACTGCCAACTTACCTACTGGGACCTCTCGCCTGTTCAGTTGCAGTCCTCTACAGAACAAACGTACAATCAGCTCCGAGAAAGCCGGAGTTCGTCGATATTCACTCTCTCGGGTTGTGTGAGCGCGAACATCACCGCACGCACGACGTCGTCCGGGTCGAGCATCGGCCGCTTCGAATGGGGATTGGCAACCGGGTCTGTCACTGTCACCGAATCCCACATCTCTGTGTCGGTGGCCGCCGGTGAGATCAGCGACGTGCGGACGCCGGTGCCGCGAAGCTCGGCCCGCAGTACTTCGTGAACCGCGCGCAGGCCGAATTTGGCCGCGGAGTACGCGGCGTTGCCGGTGTAGATCGTTCTGTCCGATATCGAGCCGATGGTGACGATGTGTCCGACCCTCCGCTTCTTCATGTCGCCCAGAAGCGCGTGGACGAAAAGGAATGGGCCGACGAGATTCGTATTGATCGTCTCGATGAACGCCTCGGCGGTCGTCTCCTCGACGACTGCGACGCTGAATATTCCGGCGTTGTTCACCAGAATGTCGGGAGCACCGTTCAGCTCGCCGGCGATGCGCCTGGTCGCCTGCTCGACGCTTTTGGGATCACTGACGTCGCACGTGACAGGTATCGACCCTTTGATGCGCGCCGCGCGTTCCTTGAGCTTCGCTTCATTCCTCGCGACCAAGGCCACGCGCACGCCCTGGCTGGCGAGCGCCTCAGCTATTCCGGCGCCGATTCCCCTGGATGCACCGGTTACGACAGCGGTCTTCCCGCCGAGTGAGGGCACGCTTTAGTCGTGGCCGTTGTGGGCGAGGCGCAGGAACTCGTCGCGCGTCTTCGGGTCTTCGCGGAACGCACCTCTCAGCGCCGAAGTGATCGTCTTCGAGTTCTGCTTCTGCACTCCACGCATCATCATGCAGAGATGGAAGGCCTCGATCACGACGCCGACCCCACTGGGGTTCACGACGCGGCAGAGACCATCGGCAATCTGCTCCGTCAGCCGCTCCTGCACCTGAAGCCGTCTCGCATAGACATCCACAATGCGCGGGATCTTGGAGAGCCCGACGATCTTCCCGTTCGGGATGTAGGCCACGTGCGCCTTGCCGAAGAAGGGCAGCATGTGGTGCTCGCACAGCGAGTACAGCTCGATGTCGCGCACCATGATCATGTTGTCGTGCTCTTCCTTGAAGATGCCCTTCCCGACCACTTCTTCGGCGCTCGAGCTGTAGCCCTCGGTGAGAAAGCCCAGAGAGTTGGCGACGCGTTGCGGCGTCTTGAGCAGGCCTTCGCGATCCGGATCTTCGCCGAGCAGCTCGAGCTCGCGGCGTATCAGCTTCTCGAACTCCTTATTTGCCTGTGTATTCGACATAGTTGTTTTCAGTCTCCCACAAGACTAGCCTGGCGAGCTTGCCGGGCTTGACCTGGAGATTGAGTATGTTCCAGAAAGCGAGAACGATGTTCTCGGATGTCGGAATGACGCCCTTCATGAAAGGCACGTCGAGATTGAAATTCTTGTGGTCCACGATATCGACGATCTCGCGCTCGACGATGTTCTTGAGCTGGGAAAGGTCACAGACGTACCCTGTCTTGGGGTCGATTTCACCCTCGACGGAGACATCGAGCGTGTAGTTGTGACCGTGCCAGTTCGGATTGTTGCATTTCCCGAACAGCCTCGAGTTCTCCGCATCGGAGAGCTGCGGATTATGGACGCGGTGGGCGGCATTGAACCGCACCCGGCGGGTGACTGTTACGCGCGACATGTTTAGGGTAAGATATCGAAGACGAGGCTTCGCCGCCGGTAGCGCGGTGGCTTATGGTGCTTCGCCGAAGGTTGAGAGGTGGTACAGCAAAAAGAAGCTCCGCCGGTTGATTGGCGGAGCTTCAGAGAAAATGGGACGGAGAGGTTTTTTGAAGCCCGGTCGAATTTTTGAGGCCCTCACCCCGCCTACCGTCTTCCCCGCACTGGGGCATGACGTCAGCAAAGTTTATTGTGCCCACTCGAAGGACTTGTTGGCTCAAAAAGTGAGTTCTCCGCCCCAACGATGATGCCGTTTCTCGGTTCTGCAACGGCTGCACAAATGACTGGTTGAAGTTATCGGTCGTCACATTCAAGGTCAACGAAATCTTCTCATGGACTTAGGAATAATCGCAGCGATCGTAATGCTTGCAATCTGGGCGTTCGTTACGTTCACCACGACCGCTCCGGGCTGGATCCACATCCTCCTCACGGTGGGGATGTTCCTGCTCATCTATCGAATCGTCGTGCGCGGCACGCGCGGCGTGGACCGCGGCCGCAAGAGTTGATGGCTGACCGCGGGTCATACTCCTACGAGAGCGAAGGACCCGCGACCGCCGTCGCCGAAAAGCCGCTGCCACTGTCGGCGGACAAGAAAAGACCGGTCCTCGTAACGGGGGCGGCCGGAATGGTGGGCATCCATACCTGTCGAGAACTGTCGAAAAACGGCTGGCAGGTGCGGGCGCTGATCAGGGATCCGGCGAAGGCGGCAATGGCGCTGGGCCAGCTGCCGGTCGAATTCCGCGTCGGCGATGTCCGCGACGCCACGACGCTGCGCAGCTCTCTCAGCGGTTGCGGCGCGGTTATCCACCTCGCCGCGATCGCGATCGAGAAAAAGGGCGAGAGCTACCGTGAGTCCAACACCGCCGCGACCGAGCGGCTCATCTCCGCGGCTAGAGGAGAGAACGTTCATCGCATCATCTTCATGTCGCAGAACGGCGCGGATAGCCGTTCCCCGTATCCGTTTCTGCGCAGCAAGGGCGTGGCGCAGGACTCCATCAAGACCAGCGGCCTCCGGTGGACCGTGCTGCGGCCGTCGGTGATCTTCGGACCCGAAGATCAATTCGTTAACGTCCTCGGACGACTCATCCGGCTGACGCCGAAAATCTTCCCGCTGCCCGGCGGCGGCAACGCACGCTTTCAACCGATCGCGGCGGACGATGTCGCGCGGGTGGTGCGTCTAACTCTGGAAAAGAAGGAGACGGTTCATCAGTCCTACGACCTCGGGGGCGCGGTGCCGTTGACGCTAAGACAGATGACGGAACGGATCCTCATCGCGATGGGCACGCATCGGAAGCTCGTACCTGTGCCGGTGAAAGCGCTGCGGCCGATCGTCGCGATCGCTCAGCGGTTCCTGCCCAATCCACCGGTGACGTTGAGCCTGCTCGATCTGCTCGCCCTCGACAACACAGTCGCGAATAATACCCTCACGGAGTACTTCAAAGTCGTGCCGATACCCTTTGCGGCGGACGAGCTGCAGTACCTGCGGCGGATCACGGCGAGAAACGCGCTGAGGTCGTTGTTCGAACGGGGCTGAATCCGGCCATCGGCGAACGCGGCGCTTCACCCCATCAAGAGGACGCCGCGTTCTTGTTTTCGCGACCGACTAGACGTACCGCGCTACAGCCATCCCGGACGCGGCAAGGATCCCGAAACTCACCGCCAGCGTCGCCGCGATCGTACCGCGCTTCCGTAGTCGATCGAGCTCCTGTGTAAGTCGCGCTTTCTCGCCTGGGTCAACCGATGTGGCCAGTGAGGCGGCGACTGCGCCGGCCCGCTCCATCGTAGGCCGCGCCACCCCAAAATTGAACACGCCAGCGACGATCGCAAAAACTCCGGATATCGCGAACGTTCTGCCCGGTCCAGTCGCGAAGTAGCTCCCGGAGAACCCGGCGGAGTCGATCATGAGGAGACGCAGGCCCGACAGGAGTACGAGTCCGGCGGCGATTTGCTGAACCGTAAAGACTCGCCGACGCTGAAGGGCAGCCATCACCTGGCCCATAACCGCCGGAGTGCTCGCGAGGGCGGGACTGAGGAAAAAGAAAGTATAGAGGCCGCTACCGATCCAAAAGATCCCGCTGAGAATGTGAATCAGGCGAAGGACGAGAAGTTCAGCGTGCATTGTTTCCTCTGATAAGTGAGTTACTAATCACCGGGCCCTCCGGAAGACGGAGCAACTGGTTCTCCCCTGAGTGCTACGATCCACGCCGGTAGACCATAAAAGAGCAACCATCCGCGCCACGCCAATCCGGGCAGGAAAATAGTCCACCTGACGCGATCCCCTCCCAGCAAGAATATGACGAGCAGGACCAGGATCGCATTGATCAGCACGCGATACACACGGTAAGCGGCGAGTTCGATATCCGTGGTGACACCGCGCTCGAAGCGCGCCGCGATTACGATAGCAAGGGGCGCAAGAGTGAACGCGATGACAACGTCGAGGATTCCCCACCAGCGTGGGAAGGACTCGGGATTCCCGGATAGCCCGGCTGCCACCGGAAAGTTCGAGGAGATCACGAACACGATCGCGGTCACGACGGCTAACTGGCGGCCTCTCCGTGATGTCACGCCATCACCGAGCCATCCGCCATGACTCGGCGATCCCGAATCGCCGCCCCAAAGCCAGCCGCTGCCAGCGCGAGAATCGCCGAGCTGAGAACGACCACCCGAAAACCGGCAACGAAGGCCTCGTCGATCGATTGTTGGACGGCAAGGCGTTGGTTGGGATCAAGCGACACTGACCTCAGCTCCGCGCCCGCCATTTTCGGCAGCTGCGCTTCGATCTGCGCTTTGGCACCAGGTGGGAGCGCCAGACGCTCGAGCCGCGGCTGGACCTGCGCGTCGAACACTCGCGCCAGGACGACGCCGAAGATTGCGATCGTGAGCAAACCCGCGACGCGCGCAACCGTATTGTTGATGCCTGAAGCCACACCGGAGTGCGCCGTCTCGACTGCGCCCATCACCGCGGTCGTTAGGGGTGCCACAGTGATCGTCATTCCAATACCCAGCAGGCACACGGCGGGAAAGATCGTAGACCAGTAGGAATCCGCCATTCCGGCGCGTGCGAGCAGGCCGATCCCGACGGCCGCAATCACGGGACCCACGGTAAGTGGGAGTCTCGCTCCCACGCGAACGATGAGACCGCCGGCCCACCGCGACAGTCCGAACATGATGATGGCAAGCGGCACCAGCGACGCCCCCGCCTCCAAGGCGGTGTAATGCTGGACCTGAATGAGCTCCAGTGGAAGCAGAAACAGGACGACTCCGAGCGCCCCGTACAGCAGCAGCGTGAGAGCGTTGGTCAGAGTGAACGTTCGTGAGCGGAAAAGATGGAGCGGCAGCATCGGGTTCGGCACGCGCCGTTCGACAACGATGAACACCGCCAGGGCCGCTCCGCCGATCAGCAGAGCGCCGATCACAAGCGGATGGCCGGGACCGAGCGGCGGCCATTCCAGCAGGCCGAGAACAATTCCACCAAGTCCCGCCACTCCGAGGACCGCGCCCATCCAATCGAGCTGCGTGGTTCGGGAAGGATCCTTGCTCTCGTCCATAAAGCGCAGCGACAAAACCAGAACGATCGCCGCCAGCGGGACGTTGACGAAAAAAGCCGCTCGCCAGCTGACATGTTCGATCAGCCAACCACCGATCACGGGCCCGACTGCCGTCGTGATTGCGCTGAATCCCGACCACGTTCCAATCGCTCGCCCGCGCTCGGCGTCGTCGAAGGTCGCGCTGATGATGGAAAGGCTGCCGGGGACCAGGAAAGCGGCTCCTATTCCCTGCAGCGCGCGGCCCGCTATTAGGACGCGCGGAGATGTCGCGACACCGCAAAGCACAGAGGACGCCGTGAAAAAGATGGTGCCGAAAAGAAAGACCCGCTTCCGGCCCAGCTGATCACCCATCGATCCGCCAACAAGAATCAGCGCGCCGAGGAAAAGCGCATAGGCTTCCACCACCCACTGGACGTCGGTGATGGTCGCGTGCAGAGCGGCCTGCAACGCGGGCAGGGCAACATTGACCACGGTCCCGTCGATGAACGTCATCGCCGACGCGAGAATCGTCGCGACCAGGGTCCAGCGGCGTTGTTCAGGCGTGCTCATTCCGGTCGTCCGCGCATTGACGTGATGTGGGACAAGCGATCGGTCAGCGCGTGGCCGCCGCGCTGTCGGGCGCGTAGTCGGCGGGCGTGCAGTCCGGATCGACATCGTAGCCCAGGTAATAGTAGGCGTGCCAGCGCCGCGGAGAGGACAGTGGAACGCCGGACCAGGCAGTGGTGTGAATTCCCTCCTCGCTGGCGCACGTCCGGAAGCGCCACGACTTTTGGCCGGGCTCGACCGCCAACATCACTGTGTCACCTCTCATTTGGGCTGCCGACAGCCTCCCAAGGATCACGATTGGCACCCCCCGGCGTCCGAGAGTGTCACCCGGCGCATCGACCACGTACTCCATGCTGTCGACCGATCCCACTGGCGCGGGAAAGCAAGGACTCTTGCTGCGCCGGCCGAGACGGCCTTCGACGGCGTATTGAGGAAATACCGCGTGTACCACTGTGACTGGAGCGCCAGCCGGGAGAGTCGAATCGGCTGACTCAAAGCACAACCGGCTCCCAGAGGAATCCTGATCTGCGGCGAACATCCTCGGTTTGCCGTCCGGGCCGATGACGGCCAGGGCCTTGGCCGCGGCAGAGATTTCGTCAGTGCGCGGCTCTCGGCCGCACGCTGTGGCGACAGCGATGCAAGCGAGACCGATGATGCAGACTCTCAACCGGATCGCGGCCGGAGTATACGCTACAGCTCCCTCCGGTTGAGAAGCTGGTGTGCGTAATCAGCCGCTCTCGCGGTGAGCGCCATGTAAGTGATGCTCGGATTCTGATTCGCGGTCGACGGCATGCACGCGCCGTCGGTGACAAACACGTTCGGCGCATCCCACACCTGGTTGTGCGCGTTGAGCACCGAGGTCTTCGGATCACGCCCCATGCGTGCGGTACCAGTTTCATGAATCACAAGGCCGGGAGGATTGTCCTCCTTGTACGGCCTGATGTCCGTGGCGCCCAACGCCTCCAGCATCTCCGTGGCACTCACCACCATATCCTCCTGCATCTTCTTTTCGTTCTCGCTGTAGGTACAGTTCACGCGCAGGGCGGGAATGCCCCATGCGTCGACGAGATGCGGATCCAGCGCGACGTAATTCTCGTGTCGCGGAAGCATCTCGCCAAAGCCGCCGAAATCCATCACCCACGGTCCGAGGTCACCGGTCAGGGATTTCTTGAACGAGGCGCCGAAACCAGGCATTTCCGATCCGCGTTCCCAGCCCGGACGGAACGCGCGACCCTCGAAGCCGTAGCCGCGCAGGAAATCCGGATGCTTTGTCTTCACGTTTCGGAAACGCGGGACGTAGATCGCGTCGGGTCGATTGCCGACCTCCCGGCGGTCCGTCGCAAATGGCAGCGTACCCGACGCGCCGCCGTCCATGATGTGGTCCATCAGGTTGTGCCCCAACTCGCCGCTGGAACTGCCGAGGCCATTCGGAAATTCAGGCGTCGCCGAGTTGAGAAGAATCCGCGTCGATTCCATCGCCGACGCGTTGAGAAAGATCACCTTCGCATTGACGTCGAACATCTGCTTCGTGTTCGCGTCGATGACCCGCACACCGGTCGCGCGCCGCTTCACGGGATCGTAGATCACGCTGTGTACGACGCTGAATGGCCTGAGGGTCAATCGTCCCGTTTTTCGCGCCGCTGGAAGCGTCGAGTTGATGCTGCTGAAGTACGAAAGCGTGATGCATCCGCGCGCACAGTGCCCGCACAGGTGGCACTTCTGACGGCCGCCGTGATCCTCAGTGAGCACGGCTAGCCGCGCGTTGGTGATCACGCGCTCGCCACCAAATTTCGTGAGCAGAATGTCGCGCGACTTCTGCTCGGCGGCATTCAGCGGCCAGGGCGTCTGGAACTCGCCGTCGGGCACCTGTGGGAGATTCTCCCGGCGTCCCTGAATTCCGACGAATTTCTCGACGTAGCTCCACCACGGCGCCAGATCGTTGTAGCGAATCGGCCAGTCGACGCCATAGCCTTCTCTCGCGTTCGCCGTGAAGTCGAGATCGCTCCACCGATAGACGCACCGCCCCCACATGATGGAGCGTCCTCCAACCTGACGTCCCCGTATCCAGTAGAAGGGCTTGTCCTCGGGAAACGAATACGGGTTGTCGAGGTCGTTGACGAAGAACTTGGACGACCACTCGTCGCACGCACCCGTGTGCCGCTGGATGGGTTGGTAGCGCTCGACCTGTTTGCGGTTACCCATTCCGCGGTAACGCTTTTCCCACGGCAGGACGTGCTCCACGTAGTCGACTGCCGGATCGATCGGCCGTCCCGCCTCCAGCACGATGGTGCGCAGTCCCTTCTCCGTCAGTTCCTTTGCCGCCCAGCCACCCGAAATTCCGGAGCCTACGACGATTGCATCAAATGTCATTGGAGGCATGATCAGGCCGCCGGAGTGAATGGCACGCTGCCCTGATATCCATTGAAGAACATCTGCATTTTCAGAATGTCCTGCTCCACCCTTTGTGATGTGAAATAGCCGTACACGGTGAGAGCCTTGAGTCGCGCGAAGGCTAGCCCGGCCCCCGCCTTGTCCGCTCTCGCACCATCGAGAGTCGTCATGAGCTCGACTTTCTTCGCGGCCGGCAAATCGACAAATCGATTCGAGCCCATCGCCGTCGCGCGTACATCGATGTCGCGCAGCCCAGCGAGGAATGCGGCTCGATCGTCGTCGCCAGTCCACTCGGTGAGAATGAGATCGATGAACTCCGGCACTTTTACGCTCGTCGCGCCTGGTGTGTCGGTCTCGGGGATGATCAGCTCGGCGATCGTCGTCACCAGTGCCTGCTGATCGCGATTCAACGTTCTGAAAGGGACATCGCCCAGCCGGAGATGAAGCTCGGCTCCAAACTTTATCGCGGCTTCGGTGCCGCGCGGGATGAACGGCAGCGCGAGTGCGGCACCGAGAAACTGTACAACTTCGCGTCTTCGCATGTCAGGAGATCGGAGGGTGGACGATCCTGTAGCCGACGAGTGGCGAATCGAACGTAGGATGCGGACATCCAACCGTCAAGCGAGACGGACGCCGCTCGCCGAGGGCGATCACACTTACCTAGTCCTCCATTTTGCCCAGACTCGTTCTGACGAATTTCCCACGCTGACCGATGAGTGTGATCCCGGCGGACATGGCGCCAAAAAACAGGAGAGCGGGACTGAAGCGACCCGCGAACCTGTCGAGTACCAAGCCCCATCCCAACTGGTATCCGCCGCGTGTACGCCGAGCCTCATCGCCCATCTTCTCCCAGCCTGTCGAGATCAGATCGACCCGGGTGCGGTCTCCGTCGGGCGAGAAGGTGATTTCAACCTGCTGCGCGTCCGACTCGGCGCGGCTCGGATGGAATGTGAACACCACCCTGCTCGGCGGCTCGAGCGCGATGACCCTGCCCCACCGCATGCGCGTGCCGTCCTTGTGCTCCTCATAGATCCGCCCGCCTGCACGGCACTCCAACACCACGCGAGCGACCCTGCTTCCGCCGATGGAGTAGCTGTAGGAGGGCCACCATTTAGGGAAATCCTGGGTGAAACGGCGGTACGCTTCCTCCCGCGGCCAGGGCACGGTGACTGATCTCCGTATTGGCGCGACCGATGGCTCCTTCTTCGTGGGCATTACCTGGCTCCTCGTCTTTTCGGGGGCGTCGCCGCCGACTTTGTTGGCGGATGTGGTTCGCCGGCGGCGTAGGCAGCAAGCACATCGTCCCACATTCTCTCGACGTATCGTCGCAGCTCGGCGAGACCTTCCTGTGAGGCACTGTAGTAGCGACGGGTCCCTTCCCTGCGGTCGCGCACGAGCCGCGCTCCGCGCAGCACACGCAGGTGCTGGGAGACGCTGGGCTGCCGGATCCTTGCGATTCGGGCGAGCTCGCCGACCGTGTGCGGTCGGCTGCGCAGGCGCTCGAACAGCGCGCGCCGGGTCGGGTCAGCGAGCGCAACCATTACCGTTCCATAGGCCATGCCCTATATAGGCATACACGCATGTGTAAGTCAATAATGATTTCCTGGCAGAGGGCGACAAGCCCACCAAGAGATTACGGGACTGGTCTTGAGCGAGGACCGAGGCGGGGTACCGAGCGGTGAATGCTGGGTACGTCGACCTCGAACAAGCGCGGCCAGAGCTTCCCCGTCAGGAGTAGCCGATTCCGGACCGAATCGAATGCAATGCCGTTTGCAACGCCGCCGCGCCTGACTACGTCCTGGCGTTGCGCCGCGGTAAGCAGATTCCCGACATTAATCCAACCGATAACATGCCCGGTCGCAGGCTCGATGCGAGCAATGAAATCTGTTTGATATACGTTCGCCCACAGCTCACCCCGGACCCACTCCAACTCATTGAGCATCCAGACGGTGCTATCTGCCTCGCGCACCTGGATCGTCCGCAGCTCGTGGAATCCGGTTGGATCCAGCACGCGGATTCGACTCGTGCCGTCGCTCATGTACAGCATGCGGCCGTCCGTCGCGAGTCCCCACCCCTCCCCGGCGTACGCGAAGCTGTCAATCGGGGTGAGTGTATTTGCATCGTACACGTGCCCCCGACCGCCACGCCATGTTAGTTGGTAAAGGCGGTTGCCCACCACGGCTATCCCTTCTCCGAATTCTGTCGCCGGCAGCGCCACTCTGCGACGAACAGCTCCTGTCGTTATGTCCACCTCGCGCACGTCTGATTGCGAGAGGCGTCCCGTGCTTTCGAGCAGATGCCCGCCATGGGTAGCGAGTCCCTGCGTGTACGCCGCGGTGTCGTGCGGCCAACTTCGGATGACGTGAACCGAGACGCGAGGCGTGGTTGTATTAAAGGGAACTGCCGGTGGCCGCGCATTGGCGTTGGTCTGCTGCGGCGTTTGCATTCCGGGCGGGAGCGCCGGCGGTCTGTTAGGGCTGCTGTCATTGGCGTCCCCGTCACATGCGAGGCAGAGCGCCGCCAACAAGGCTGTCGTCCGTACGCGCCAACCGCGAAGGCGAATGATGGTGGTCATGAGTGGTGCGCTCACGCCAGCACGGCACAGAGATGACCAGCTAGCCGGCTTGCGATCATCGACCTCAGCGGCTTCGCTTCGCGTGTTGCGCTAACTCCGCCGGCGCCTGACACCGCCACGCCTCCGCGATGAGCACCTTGAGATCTTTGACCGTCACAGCATCCAGTCGTACAAGGACAGCTGGGAAGCCGTCGTAATGCGGCTCGGTGAAAAACTTCTTTCCGTCGGCGGACAACAGCGCGTTCTTCTGGCCCTCATTAGCGACCCGCACCGCGATCACGCCGGGGTTGGGCACGCGAGGTTTTTTTGGCACGACCCGTTCCATCCACACCCAGACGAATCCCTTGAGCTTCCCCTTCCTTGGGACCGAAAAGGCGAACCCAACACCTGCCTCCTCGACCGCGGGCAACGACAAAGCAATGCGACGGACGTCAGCCTGAGTTGCCATTGGGGCTTCCTGTCTCAGATCTCCCAGTTGGACAGGACGATCCCGCCGTCAGCCGGCCGCGACTCGGCGTATTCGTGCAGGGACATCCTAAGGTCGGTCCACCTGACTCTGGCGCCACGCACCATCAGCCGGCGATAAACGTCCCCGTACTGACCCTGGATCCTGATCGCGACCCGACGCGCCGACTTCGCGCGGGCGTGAGCACACAGCTGCGTCACTAGCTGATCAAAATCGGGTTCGGTCTTCGCGACCATTTTGAGCACGCGCATTTCTTCCGTCACGCGCCCCTCCACCAGCGGCACTGAATGACAGACCGCAAACGACACAATGTCGTTTCCCTTCCGCACGAACAGCGTGTCCCCCAGCTGGTGCTGCGCGGTGAGAACGATCTCGCGTGTGTAGTCGTAACCGAACGCGAGCTGTTCCAGCAGAGATCGGCACTGTCTGAGCGCCAGCTCCCGCCCGTGCGGATCGAGCGACGACATCGCCGTTGACTGGATTCCGGCTCTGGCCGCCTCGAGGGTCACGGTGACAGTGAGATGCCCTGGCGTGAAACCGAGCGCAGAATAAAACCCGACATTGTCCATCGTGCGTGGCATCGTCTCGAGCCCGATCACTTTCGCGCCCTTCTTTTTCAGCCACTCCACCCCATAGGAAACGATCATCTTGCCGATTCCCTGGCCCTGATAGTCAGGGTGGACAGCCAACGGCCCCATCCACCCCTCGACACCTGAGCGATGGATCATGTTGAACGCCGCGATCCCGTCGCGGGCGTTGCGCCAGATCATCGCGCCATCTTCGGCGTCCGTAATGGCAAACTTCCACACTGCGGGATTCAGGTGCGGCACCCGGACGCCAACCATTCCATCCTTGCGGTAACGCTCGGTGAAGGCCTCGCTGAAAACCGCGTTGAGCGAGGGAATCTCGCGCACGCTGACGCGCTCAGGTGTCTCCGCCACCCACGCATGCCTCCAGTTGCGCGCGAACGCCATTATGCGCCCGCTCCAGCCGTGCTCCCGACCGTTTCCTCGGCCTCGCGCGGACGCACTCTCTCAGGCCGTTCGGTCGCGATCGGCTCCAGATCTTCGCTGGCCACAATGGCGTCCACTTCGCTCTCGGTCACAACCGAGCAACCGCGGTCCGGGTCGTAGCCAACGTTGATCACGCGGTCTAGTCCTTCGCGCACCGGCTCGATGTGCGTGATGAGAATTACCTGCTCGAAGCGGTCCTGGAGGCCGCGCAACAGCTCGACGACGTTGAACCGCCTCGCCTCGTCCAGAGACCCGAAGACCTCATCGAGAATGAGCAGCGAAAAACTCTGCCCCGCGCGCTCCGCGATCATCTGCGAGATCGCCAGGCGGAGCACCAGGTTGGCGAGATCCTCTTCACCACCCGACAAAACCGGCTTCTGAATTCCATCCTCCAGAATAACGATGTTGTACTGATCGTCCAGCTCCATCTCGGTGTAGCGCGCATCGGTGAGCTCACTCAGGAACGCGCTCGCCAGCTCCGACAGCTCGGGACGGAGCTGGAAGTTCAGATCGGTGCGAAGGTCCGAGAAGGCGCGGTCCAGCTCGTCGTGCATCCGGCGGTCGGTCTGGAGCACATCGAGCTCGGCGACTTTTTTCTTCAGTTCTTCAGCCGCTTCCTGCGCCGCCGCCAGAGCGGCCGT
>JBGQIT010000011.1:0-18700 GCA_041498575.1 Gemmatimonadaceae bacterium | reverse complement strand
CAAGATCGGGGAATAGGAGAGCTAGCGGGCTCGCCTGTTTGGTCGACTTGCTCGACCTGCTCGTTGCCTTCCGAGCTGATCTCTTCGCTGACTTCTTCGGTGACTTGTTCGACTTTTTCGACTTGCTCGAGGATTTGGAACGCGCGGATGCTTTAGCCATGATTTGAGTTCAAGTGAAAGGGTCCCCGAAAATTAGTGTCGCGGAACGTGGCGGTGTTAGCGCGGTGAGTAACGAATTAGCGGCGCACCTCAGCCGATCGCAGAGTATCGTCCAGCAACTCCATCAGTTTCTCGAATCCGCGTTCCGCCTGCTCGGGGTCGTATACCCGACCGCCGGGGATCATCCAGCCGTGTCGCGCGTCGTACATTTCGCTCTCGTAGCTGCCACCCCAGGACTGGAGCGACCACTCCAGTTTCTCGATTGCCTCGGTGGGCATGCCCTGATCGTTGGTGGCGTGGCCGAAGTACAGCCGCGCCTTCACCCGCGGCAGAACGAGGTGTGGACTGTTGAAGGTGTCGGTGAACAAGCCAGCACCGTGGAATGACGCGGCGGCTGCGACGCGATCCGGACGTGCCGCGGCGACGAGCAGTGCGAATTTACCGGCGAAGCAGAAACCTATGACGCTCATCGGTCCGCTGCTTACGAAGGGTTGTGCCGCCAGGAAGTCGACGTAGGCAGAGCCATCGCGCGCCATGGCGTCGGGCGTGAGCGGACCAGTCAGCTCGCGAAAGCGATCCCTCGTGCGCTCGCTGCCAAAATCGGGCTCGAACGCGAAGACCGGTAACTTCGAGGTCCGGTAGAAGATGTTGGGGGCGAGCACGACGTAGCCGCGCTCGGCGATGCGC
Organism: Gemmatimonadaceae bacterium; assembly: GCA_041498575.1. Taxonomy (GTDB): domain Bacteria; phylum Gemmatimonadota; class Gemmatimonadetes; order Gemmatimonadales; family Gemmatimonadaceae; genus UBA4720. Next base: position 17,854 of record JBGQIT010000011.1, on the reverse strand, counting down.
TTCGACTGCTCCGCGAACGCGGGACGGAATCCGAGGCCGTCGGTGAGGTTGATGACGGCCGGGAGCGGATCGGTGGATTCGGGGCGCACCAGAAGTGCTTCGGCGACTCCATCGCCGGTGCGGATCTCAATGTTTTGCTCGATCATGTTCGGCTATCTCGGCGTTTTGGACTGAGGGCGCGACTACAACACGTGACAAAACGTTCTCGGTAGCGCGTACGACGTCAAGCCTTAACCCCTTGAAAGAACGGGTTCCGAGATCTGGAAACTGAACTGAACAGGATCCGAGATGTCAGAAGCGTAGATATCAGGCTTTAGTAAGGACGCTTGCGACGTATCCGCGTGACGTGGTGGTACAAGAGCTTGGCTATACGCTGATACGCGCGCGATACGGTCGTAGCGCAGTGACTACCTACTGAGATCTGTGCCTCTCAGATCTCGGATCCCGTTCGGTTCAGCTTATTGAACGCGTCAAATGTCGAGGTCGACCATCTCGTCCCCCCGAATGGGGTAGGGAGAGAGAGTGGCGAGCCGAAGAATTGAGAGTGGCGCCACGGCTTGATACCCTCCGTTCACACGGCAGGAAGTCCACGGACGCGCCAATTCCTCTGTTGTCACGTACGAATGCCGCCGAACTCCCGTGGCCTGCATCCGTTCTTGTGCGTCTTAAACCACAGGGATCTTGCAGGAAAAAACCGCGAGTTCGACCGGGAAAGATTTTCATGCGCAAAACACTTGTCCTAAGCTGCCTACTGTCGGCATTCGCTGCCGCCAATACCGCACAGTCTCAACAGAACAGCTCGCCGGACATCCCGAAAATCGTGGCTTCCGCGCATGGCGCAGTCGTCCTCCTCAAGACATTCGACCGTCAGGGACAAGTGCTCGCCTTCGGCAGCGGATTCAGGGTTTCCGATGGGCGATTCGTCACCAACGCCCACGTTGTCGCGGGTGCCACTCGCGTCGAGATATATAACGATAGTGGTGCGCTGCTCGGCGTCGCTCGCTCGGCTGACATGCTCAGCACGAGCGTTGATCTCGCAATCCTCCCGTCCCTTGGTCCGCGCACGCCATACCTGACGCTCGCTGGCGGAATGCCTTCCGTCGGTGAGAAGGTGATCGTAATTGGCGCACCGGAAGGCCTGACCAACACTGTCTCCGACGGAATTGTCAGCGCGGTGCGTAAGCTCGAGACGCGACAGCTGCTGCAGATCACGGCTCCAATTTCCCCGGGAAGCTCCGGCGGTCCGGTTTTGAATCAGCGTGGCGAAGTCGTCGGCGTCAGCGTCTCGATTTTCCGCGAAGGCCAGAACCTGAATTTTGCCGTACCGGTTACCGACGTACTGGCGTTGACGGCGAGCCGTCCCGGCCAGTTCGAATTCCCCGCCTCAATGGACGTCGGTTCAAATAGGGCTGGATCTCCTCGATCGGCTAACCGTGCGGCTCCTCTAATGTTGACGGTGGGGAGCACCATCAACGGCGATTTGACGCCGGAAGACAAATTGCCGAGCGGAGTTTACGTCGACTACTATCGGCTGACGGGCACACAAGGCGCCTCGGCGACGATTACAGTGAGCTCCGGTGATTTCGAGGCGTTCGTCGTAGTGTTTCGCCGCGTTGGCGATAGCCTCGTCACTTTGGCAGCCGATAGAAGTATCGGATCGAAACCCGCGGTAGCGAACCTGACTTTGGCCGGCGACGTGGTATACATCGTCGGCGTCGGCGCCTCCGATCAGAGTCGCGCCAAGATGGGCAGCTATTCGCTGCGCGTAACGCCGGCATCAACAGCATCAGCTGGAACAGCTGCGCCATTCGCGTCGTCGGCGCCTTCCGGCGCGGACGACCGTTGGCTGGGCGCGGCGGTGACCAGGAACTCGGTCGTCAGGTTCGACCGAAACACGATTGCAAAGACGGATAGTGGCACTTTTGCGGTTTGGCAACGTGCCACCTACACCCAACCCGTCGCCACGCAGGCCGGCAAGATCTTCGACACCGCCATGATACACTACGAGATGTCCTGCCCGATCGATCGGATACGCATTCTATCGACCGCGTTCTACTCGCAAGGCACTATCGTACTGTCATCCAACATCACGGGTCCGTGGGGGCCGGTAATTCCCGAGAGCGTCTCTGAGTACTCGGGAAAGGCCATCTGCTCTTACATCAAGTCGCACGGAGTGGACGCCGATACGCGGTAGTCTGTTGGGCGATTGAGTGAGTTGTTGACTACGCTGCCCCAACTCGTCGCTACGCGCTATTCGCCAAAGCCGATTGGATCGTGCTTGACCCCTCAAAAGAACGGGATCCGAGATGTCAGAAGCGTAGATGTCAGGCTTTGGTAAGGACGCTTGCGACGCATCTGAGGGCGTTATGGCAAAGGGGTCGGTCGCACTCGCACGCGCGCACGATACGGTCGGAGCGCAGTGACTACATACTGAGATCTGTATTTCTGAGATCTCGGATCCCGTTCAGTTCGGTTGTACGCGCCAGATGTCGAGAACACCAGAAGTGCGGTGCTGATTCGAGTTTCCCTCCGGAAGCGCGATCATTCCGTCCACGACGATCGGACTGTTCCACTGACCGCGACCACAATCCAGTTTCGTAAGGGATTCACCGCGACATTGATCTGGTGCCATTGCGCGACGTTCCGTCATTCCGGGAATTCCTTAGTCCTCGTGCGTAGCGACGATCCTCCCACGTTTAAGGCAATTCTTAACTACACTGCGACCCTCTTCCCGCCCGCCGCTGCCCGCTTTTCGCTGAAACCGCGAGACAGATCTGTGACTTCGGCACATGGAACGTGGGGACCCCCTTCGTCACGGGCAGTTGCAGTCCCGCTCCCAGTCCAAGATGACGTAGTCGATCGTCCTGCCTCTTGCCCGATTCTCCCTCGCGGCCATATTACTCCAACGATCTCGGGCCGGGGCTTTATGACATTCAAGCTCATTTCCCCTGCATTTGGTCACAACGGATCGATTCCATCCCAGTACACGTGCGATGGCGATGATTTCTCGCCGCCGTTGGCGTGGTCCGACGTGCCGAGCGATACGCAAAGCCTGGCGCTTATAATGGACGATCCGGATTCTCCGGATCCCGCGAAGCCGCAACGCGTCTTCGCCCACTGGGTCGTTTACAATATTTCCGCGATCACGAGGAAGCTGCCTCTAAATGCGGCGAGGCCCTTGTTACCAGGCAAAGCACAGCACGGCACCAACGATTGGGGGAAGGACACCTACGGTGGCCCGTGTCCATCCATCGGCAGACATCGCTACTTCTTCAAGCTGTATGCGCTCGACACCCCGCTGCAGGGCTTGAAAAACCCGACCAAGGCGCAACTCGAACAAGCAATGGAAGGCCATCTCGTCGGCCATGCCGAGCTGGTCGGAACCTACGAAAAGGTGAAGAAATAGCGTGAGCTAGCCCGCCTGCGACAGAGGGCGTGGTGAAGCAACCGACTATGCAACTACCAACTAGTTTCATCCCCCGCTGTTACCGGGGAAAGTAATCGTTCCGTCCCAGTCGGCCGGACCGGATCCTGTTCTTCCGTCGAAAATCCCCTCCACGGTAGCTGTGCCCGTCGCACCTTCAAAGCGACCGGTCCCGCCCTCGAACGACACGAACGACGTGAAGTGCAGCACCGGACTGCCACCGTCTGTCACGCCGTGGAAAGTGATGTAGAGCAAGTCTCCGTTCGCGGCGACGAAGGTTCCCGTTCCGGTGTCGAGCGTTCGATTTCCACGCCCGCAGAAACCCAGGGTGATCGTAAACTTTCCCAAATGAGTGCCGGTGCCTTCACCTTCCAGGTATAGGCGTCCGCCGCATCCGGGTCCGGGGCCGACTGACACGATTCTCGCTTCGTAGTGGGCCTTGAAGGGAACCGTCCTGGCGCCGGGCGCGCTCGCGTCGGTACGCGCGCCAATCCGGTCGCTTTGGAAGCCGGCACCGGTGATGTCACTGCTACAGCCGCCTGCCACCGCGGCGACGGAAAGCAGGGTGAGAAGTAGGGTGGGTCGCATGCGATACCTCCGAGTAGTTGGTTGACCGGGCGGCTTGCGCTCGCCTGCTAGGGAGCCATCTTCGGGCGGGAGCGTATCACACCTGTATCCCCGTCGTATCGCCGGCTTTATCCAAAAGAGTTTTTCGCGGATGGTCGAAGAGATCGGCGGCGCCGGTGCACCGCCGCGCAGGTTTGGGGGGCTAGCCGAATGATCGAGCTGCGTTGCCTTGGTTCAATCGACCTGAGATCTCCCGAGCGGGGTCCGGCGACCCGGGTAATCGCACAGCCCAAACGCTACGCCCTTCTCGCCTACCTCGTGCTCGCGAACCCGCGCGGCTTTCATCGGCGGGACACGCTGATTGCGTTGTTCTGGCCAGAATCAGACGACGAGCACGCCAGAACCGGCCTCCGCATCGCCCTCTCCTTCCTCCGTCGGGAGCTTGGCGACGATGTAATCATCACGCGCGGTGATGACGTGGCGGTGAAAAGGGAGTCCGTGCGCTGCGACGTCGACGCATTCGAGTTGGCTTTGAATGCCGGCGATCTGGAAAACGCGCTTTCGCTCTATCGCGGTGATCTGCTTCCCGGTCTTCACGTCTCGATGTCGCCCGATTTCGAGCGCTGGCTCGAGGCCGAGCGCGAGCGTTTGCGGCGGCGGGCACATGATGCGGCGCTGAAATTGTCGGCCAGTTACGAAAGTGCAGGTGACTCGAAAGGTGCGGTCAAATGGCTGCGCTTCGCCCTGAACCTCGCGCCTGACGATGAAGCGGTCGTTCAACGGCTGATACGGCTTTTCGATCGTGCGGGAGATCGTGCTGGCGCCTTACGAACATACGAGTCATTCGCCCAGCGGATGACCGCGGAGTTTGATGCGGAGCCGGCGCCGGAGACGCGGGAATTGGTCGCCGGGATTCGCGCACGCTCGAGTGCTTCCGCGGATTTCGCAGCGCGGACAGTCACTCAACCGGTCACTCCGATTCCAGCCGGCGACACGTCTACCGGCAGAAAACCCGCGGCGACTCGGCGCGGGGCTCCGCTGCTTATCGCCGGTCTCTTCGCCCTCGTAGCTATCACCTCGGCGGGCGCGGTTTTGTGGCAAAGGCAACCCCACCGAACAAATACGAGGACGCGGATCGCAATCGTTGCTTTGCAAAACCAGACGGGTCGTCCCGATCTCGATTATGTGGGCGGGATGGTCGCCGATCAGATCGCCCGTAACCTGGGGGATCGTGCGTTGGGCGACGTCGTTACGCTGGCGGCGTTGCCGGCGACAAAGGTCGCGGGGCCCGCGGCGCCGGACCCGGTGCGAGGGATTGCCAAAGAAACGGGCGCCCGCGTCGTAGTCACGGGAGGTTACACGATCGAGGGCGACAGTCTCCTTCTGCGCGTCGAGGTAGCTGACGCGGAAAGGCGAAGACTTCTTGCAGTGGTCGGTCCGGTGTCCGCAGCCGTGGCGAAACCGTCTGCTGGAATTGCTGCGCTGAGCGCACAGGTGCTGAGCTCGGTCGCTCGCGCGATGGAGCCACGATTGTCCGGGATCATGGAGCAGCGGGGTTATTCGAGGCCGGTTCCGCTCGAAGCATTTAAAGCGTCTTCGGAAGGCTTCGAGCTCTTTCTGAATGCGAAATCGCGTGAGAACTATGAAAGGGCAATCGAGCGCTTTTCCCGGGCGTACTCGCTGGACAGTACCGAGTTCAACGCATTGTTCGAGATGGCGATCATCGAGCAAAGTCTTGAGGAGTGGGCGAGAGCTGATTCTCTCCTCATTCGAACGAACGCGCTCCGCGGACGGATGAGCGTTGGCGAGACTGATTTCCTTGATTTTCTTCTGGCTCGAAACAAGGGCGATCATCGGAGCGCGTACGAGTTCGCTCGTCGCTCGATGGAGCGATGGCCGGGCGCCGTTTGGGAGTTTGACGCCGGCTATCATGCTCTCGGTGCCGGACGTCCGCGCGCAGCGGCGACGCTGATGACGGGATTGAATCCGGACAAGGGCTTTTTGAAAGGAGTATGGGCCCACCGCGGCCTCATGGCGGAGGCGCATCACGTGCTGGGCGAGCATGTTCGCGAGCTGGAGCTTGCTCGCATCCAGCGAGAGAGACAGCCAGAGCTTTTGAGCACCGCGCTCTACGAGGCCCGCGCGCTGGCCGCATTGGGACGCATGGAGGAACTACGGAAACTCATTGGTGAGAGTGAATCGCTGCCGCCGCAATCGGGACTCATTCCTGCGCTTCCACCTTTGCGCGGGTTGAGTCCGGGGTTCATCATGGTCGAAGCAGGCCTCGAGCTGCGGGCGCACGGGCATCCCGATGAATCACGCGCAATTCTCGATCGGGCAATCGCATGGTATCGACCGCGTGTGGAATCCGAGCCGCGATCGCAACTGCTACAGGAGGGATTGGGCGCGGCGCTTTACGCGGCGAACCGCTGGGAGGATGCTGGAAAAGTATTCGCCGTCCTCGCGCGGCAATATCCAGGGAACGTGGACTATCGGGGATACCTGGCTCTCATCGCTGCGCATCAGGGGCGTCGCGGTGATGCGGTCGTCGCGGCCGAGCGACTCGCGAAGGTGAACGAGCCCTATCTTTTTGGCCGCGCTACGATGTGGCGCGCTCGCCTCGCCGCGCAACTTGGTGATCGCGACTCGGCGATTTCACTCTTGCATCGATCGCTCGCCGAGGGAATGCCGTTTGGGATCGGGATTCATCGCGACATCGATCTGGAGTCATTGCGTGACGTTCCGTCGTTCCGAGAATTCATTCGCCCTCGAGCTTAGCGCCATCTCGTCACGTTCGAGATGCGGCAATTCTTAACTACGCTGCTACCCGCTGCCCCCTCTACGCTTCCGCTTTCCGCAAAAAACGCCGGGACAGGTCTGTCCAATCGGCTTTAGCGTTTAGCGTGTAGCGACCAGCGGGCAGCAGGCGGCAGCGTCGTTAAGTTATTCGCCGGCTTCCCGTCGCGACCAAGGACGACATGAAACTCCGCTTCCCCCACCCACTGACATTGCTCGTCGGATTCATCGGCCTTGCGGCGGTGATGACCTACGTGCTCCCCGCCGGACAATTCGATCGGCGCGACGATCCCGCGACGGGGCGAAAAGTTGTAGTCGCCGGAACGTACCACGCGGTCCCGCAAGCACCCGTCACACCGTTTCAGGCAGTTGTCGCGATTCCCAAGGGGATGGTCGCCGCGGCACCAATAGTATTCCTCGTTTTTTTGATCGGGGGCGCCTTCGGCGTCGTAGACCAGACGGGAGCCTTGCGCAGAGGCGTCTCCTGGATGGTGCAGCGTCTCGAGCATCGCGAGCTCCTTGTGATTCCGATCGTTTGTCTGGCATTCGGAACTGCCGGCACGCTGGACAACATGCACGAAGAGATCATTCCGCTCGTGCCGGTGCTGCTCCTTCTCACAACGCGATTGGGATTCGATCACGTGGTTGCAGCAGCCGTGAGCGTGGGCGCGGCCGGTGTCGGTTCCGCCTTCAGCCCGATCAACCCATTTCAGGTGGGAATCGCGCAGAAGCTCGCCGGACTTCCGCTGCTCTCGGGGTCCGGGTTCAGGCTTGTATTTCTCGCACTGGCGCTGGGCCTCTGGATTGCGGGCACCAGTCGATATGCGCGGGCGACTCGCACCGCGCGGCTGAGCGAAGTCAACGAGGAGGAAAAGCCGCTCGACATCCGCGACGGCCTCGTGCTGATCACCATCCTCGTTACGTTCACGATTTTCATCGTCGGCGTGATGAGATACGGGTGGGACTTCGATCAAATGTCCGCGCTCTTCTTCATCATGGGTGTCATCGTCGGGTTAATCGGCAGACTCGGTGTCAACCGAACGGCGGACGCATTCGTGGAAGGATTTCGATCGATGGCGTTCGGGGCAATGTTGATCGGCTTTGCGCGCGCGATCTACGTGGTGGCGGAGCAGGGCAAGATCATCGACACGATAGTGAACGGTCTGTTCGCGCCGCTATCGCATTTTCCGGTCGGTGTCGCCGCCGTCGGCATGATGGTGACTCAATTCCTTGTGCACTTCCCCGTGCCAAGCGTGACGGGGCACGCAGTGGTGACGCTCCCGGTGCTGGTTCCGTTGTCGGATCTGCTCGGACTGCCTCGACAGGTGACCGTGCTGATCTACCAGTACGGTGGTGGGCTGTGCAACATCGTGGCTCCGACCAACGGCGGGTTGATGGCGATTCTGGCGGCGGCGAAGGTTCCGTACGGAAAATGGATTCGGTTTCTCGCGCCCATCTACGCCGGACTGTTTCTGCTGGGGCTCGTCGCGGTCGGGATAGCGATAGTGATTGGGCTATCGTGACGCGCCTCAGACCGCTCAAATCCGACTGACGAAGCCTTCTACTTCTCGCCCTTTACTCGAAGCTCCTCGAACAGTTGCGCTCCCAACCGAGAATGTTGGAGCGTCCGGAATTCTCGTTTCATTTGCCAAAGCCTTTCCCGCGCGTGGCCCTGAGCTCATCGAACCAATTCTCGACGACGATTATTTGTTCTGTGCCTTCCCTAGCCCGGCGAATCATCAGAAAGCGGCGATCGTCTGGCGAAACCGCGTAGTTCTTGGCCCCATTATCCGAGAATTGGAATCCCGCAGTCGAAAAAAGGGGTGTTACGCGACCGATCGAAATTGTGGGCGTTGTTCTCACTTCGACTGTCACAAGATTCTCTGCGCTATCGCGGTAGAACAACTCGTTGCCGCAATGAGACCACTCAGGGTCTGTCCCTCCGTGTGACGAGATCGCCCACTTGCCGCCACGGAAGTTGGGAAACGGAACGACATATATCTCGTTTTGACCGCTTTCATTCGAGGTATAGGCGAGCCACCGCCCATCTGGCGAGAAGGCGGAAGTACCTTCGCGAAACTTTGTCGCCACAACCTGCACGGGCGATTTGTCGATCCCCGGCCGAAGACCGCCGATGTCACCCGACTCAGGACGTCGGGTGGAGCTTGCGTAGAGGAGCCACTTGCCGTCGGGTGACCAGACCTCGCTGACAACTCGCCGTCCCTGGCGGAATTGAAATACCGGGGGACCCGGGGGACCACTCCCATCGGCTCTGATCCTCCAGAAGGAAACTGAATCCCACGAGTCGTCCGTGTAACTCACGGATTTTCCGTCGGGAGTCCAGGCGGGAAAGCTACCGCCAGTCTCCTGGAGCGTGAGTTTGACGCTTGGTCCTCGATCCAGATCCTTGACCATGATGTCGACGCGCGGGGTATTGAGTCGCCTCGAGATTGCGAGTCGCTTCCCGTCGGGAGAGAGCGCAGGGCCCCCGAAGTCGCCCAGCCAATCAGGATCGACTGGCTGTGTCTTCCCGTCTCGCGTCACCCATACAAGTTCCCGCCTGCCCTGTCCGCCCCCTGTCGCAAATACCAACGTCCCGGTCGCCGAGACTGCGAGATCGGCCGAGCCGAACCTGCCAACGCGCATGCTATCTGCCAGAACTGTGGGATCGCCGGTGACTCTCATTGAATTCTGATCGAAAGGCGCGACCATCAACTTTTTTGACGTCGTTATGTAGAGCAGATAGCCCGACGCGGCATAACGCGCATACCTTGCGTCATTCACGATCACGCGGTGCTTGCCAGACGGGATTTCGGCAACGGCGATTGCGTAGGATAGACTGTCTTTTACGCCGCCAGTTCCGGCGAACGTCACGCCGAATAGCACTCCTTTGCCATTCGGCAGCACGTCAGGCCAGGTGTGATCTATCTCGCTGGTAATGGTGTCGAGGTGCGTGAACCAGGCGGGCGCGGCCCCGGCCTTCGCCTCAACACGTAAAAGCGGGGCGTAGTATTGCCCGTCCACGTAAATGAATCCATCCGGACCCCACGAGGCGCCGGCAACTCCGGTTAGAGAGTCACACACGGTTACTGGCGCAGCGCCATCTAGCGAGGCGATATAGACATGTTGCTCTGTGAGGAAGCCAATACGTCGCCCATCGGGCGAGAAAAACGGGGTCTGCGCTCTTTTCGTTCCGGGAATTGCCGTACCGCGCAGCTGACTGCGAGCACGCACAAGCAGCTCGCCGCGTGGGCCGCCAACGTAGGCGAGCCGCGTTCCATCCGGCGACAGAGCGAGTCGCGACCACCACCCATCGCCGGGAACCATCGCCTCGGCCGAATCGACATTAAGCGTGTACTGGAGTACCTGCTTTGACGGCGCCGGACGCATCAACGCCCATATGAATCCGCCGGAAATGAAAACGGCAATCGCGGCAGCGGCAAGCGGTATTCTCTCTCGATGTCGGCCATGTCTTTCATCTGTCTGCGTTCGTGCGGCGGTCGTGAACGGAGGCGCCGAAGCCGATTCGTAATTGCGAACGGAGCTGGACGCCGACTGCCCTACCTGATCGACATGGGGTTCCGTTCCGGACTGGATCTGTTCGACCAGCAGCCGCGTCTCCATCGATGGCTGTGTTTGATACTCCATAGCGAGTGAACGCGCGAAGGTCTCGTAAGTCTCTATCGCCGCTGCCCGGTTTCCCGCTCGTACTTGCAATTCGATCAGCTTGCGCAGTGCGCGCTCGTCGGTATCGCTCAGCTCTAGCGACCGGCGGGCAAAACCAAGGGCGCCGGTGGGGTCTCCTTTCTTTTCCAGATTCCCCGCAGCGGCGTAAGCGGCGCGCGCAGCGGACGCCTTTAGCCGAGTTCGCTCGGCATGGAGCCACTGTTCGAACTCCGGCGCATCGTCGACAAAGAAGCCGGTGAGTAGATCGCCACTGTAAAGCTCTAGCGCGTCCGCGAATCGATTACTGCTGATCAGATTCTCGAATGATGCGACATCGCAGGAGACCTGCTGGAAATCGACAGCGACTTCCTCGTCCCCACGCGAGAGGATTGCATTTTCGCCAAGCGCGCGCCTGAGGATGTGAAGCGATTTTCTGAGCGACGTCCGCGCGTGCTCCTGGTCCGAGTCCGGCCAGAACAAGCCGAGCAGCGTGTCGCGGCGGTGGTAACCGCGCGGCTGGGCGATGCAGAGGTATGCGAGGAGGGCAACCCGCTTCGGCTGGGCGAGAAGAGAGTGCAGCTCTCGTCCATCAGCAGCGCGCAGATCCAACGTGCCGAGCGTCCGGAACTGTATCGCGGACATGCTGCGCCTCCTCGATCTCTCGAAGCGCCGCCCCGCAAAGCTTGCTCGTTGCTCAAGTCACGTCTGGGCAACGGTGAGGGAACGACGCGCTTTCAGGTTCGAACCTACGACAGGGCCGGAATTGTGGCAACGACAGTCGATGCCGCCCGGCCTGGTTCGAACCCGGAGGCATTTATGAGAGTCAACGCCCGCAGGCCCTATCTGGCCATATGCTGCGCCATCGCAGCGATTACCGCTTGCGCGTCACAACGCGGTCCCGATACGGGAGCCGCGCCGTCGAGCGCTCTAGGTGTCATGACCGAATCGGAAATCGCCGAGTCCCAAGCGACCACGGCATACGATGCGATCGCGCGGAAGCATCCGATGTTCCTGATATCAAAGGTCGACCTAGCTCCGACCGCGGAGCGGGAGGTCTATCTGAATGGAATCCGACTCGGCGGAGTCAACGAGCTACGGTCGATCCCCGCCAAAGAGGTCAAGGAAATTCGCTTCGTCCGGGCGATCGATGGTGCTGCTTTCGGGGTCGGTCGTTCGGGCGGGGCGATTCTCGTCATCAGCAAAGCGGGACGATGATCGTCACCGAGATGGCGGCGGGCCACTCGGCTCGTCGCCAAACCTCGGTAGCAGTCTGTCAAACCTGCAACTCTGTCCGCGTCGCTAATCCTTTCAGGGCGCGGTGCTTGTCTCCGCCACGATCACCCAGTGACCACCGACGCTCTTCCAGACGAACAGAAATGTCCCGTTCGACTTGACTGGCTTTCCGTTGGGCGCATCCGTGGTCTGACTGAACGTACCGTAGTCCCAGGCCATCGAGTGGTCGTTGGAGAACTTGACGCCGTCGTTCTGTAACGTGGCGTCTCGCGGGTTGCTCTTGAGACCCTCGGCATAAAAGGCGCGCACGGCTGGAGCGCCCGTTACAACTTTCCCACTGCCCAGCGCCACTACGTCGGGGTCGTAGCGCACCATGGCGGAATCGAGATGCTTCGCCATTATCCAACGAACGAATGCGGAGTCGTTGGCGAGGATTTGCGCGCGGGCTGCGTTCTCGTCGAACGACGTCGTCGCGGTACTCGACGCCGTCGCCGAATCGGCCGTCGCCGGAGCGCTCTTGCTGCAACCGGACAAAAGCAGACTGCCAACTGCGAGCAGGGTGATCGCGCCATTGATTCGCATACTCCCTCCAGTAGTGATGGCACTTAGAACTCCAATCGGATGCAACGAGCGCTTTGTCACTGTCGCGACAAGTATCTCCGCTATTGACAGAAAATAGCGTCCTTCAGAATGTTGGGCGGTCCGGGCTCACCTCGACGAGCGGGCGCGATCCCCGTGTGCCTGGAGTACGCAAGTCCTGGTACCCTTCCCGTCGACCAGGCGGAGCGACCCCATTTGCGGCCGCCGATCAGCGCCCATGAGAGGTGGACCATGCGTCCTTCGCCGCTCCCACTGACAAAGCAGTTGCTGGCCGGGGCTACGCTGTTGACGATCTCGGGGATTTTCGCCGCGACTCGCGGCAACGCTCCTGCCTCCGCGGCGAACTGCGAGGTTCAGGGAGTGTGGCGCCGGCAGCGAATCGTGGTCAACGGGAAGTCGGACTCAACGGGCGGGGAAGAAATAAAGCTCATGACGAAGAGGCACTTCATGTGGGTCAGTCAGGAGGCCCGCCGAGACACCTTACCGCTCAAGACCTACCGCGACACCGTCCGGGCATTCACCAACGGTGGAGGGTACGGCACCTACACTGTCAATGGCTCGAACCTGACAGAACACATCGAGCTGTTTCCCGATCCGACTTATGCAGGAAAAGACTGGCCCGCAACGTGTCGAATCGTTCGCGGTCAGTGGATCCACAGTTTTATCTCGCCAGCCTACAAGGATTCGACCGGACGCTCTCGTCGAGATACCGTGGCGGAGTACTATCGCCGCGAAGAATGAGCAGGACTAAGTGGCTGGGATCGGGCGGTTTCTCAACTACGCTGCCACCCGCTCCCCGCTGGTCGCTTAGCGCTATTCGCTAAAACCGATTGACAGATCTGAGCAACGTGCATGTTCGGCAAGCCAAACACAGTTCGCGGCATGAATAATTTCCGATTGTGGGCCGTCGTGTTTCTCCTCCTGGCGCCGACGCTGACGGCCCAGGACAGGTACTTCGACTCGGATGGAGTCAGGATCCGGTACGTCGTGCAGGGAGCGGGCGAGCCTGTCGTACTGGTTCATGGGTTCGAGGGAAGCCTGGATGTCTGGGTGAGGCGAGGTGTCATCTCCGACCTCGCGCGAGACTATCAGGTCATCGCCTTCGATATGCGCGGCCACGGAAAGAGTGCGAAGCCGCACAATCCCTCGGCGTACGGACGAGAGATGGGGCTCGACATCGTGCGGCTGCTCGATCACCTGGGAATCGCGCGCGCGCATATCGTCGGCTTTTCTCTGGGCAGCCAACTGACGTCGCAGCTGCTGACCCTTCGTCCAGATCGCTTTCTGACGGCGACGCTCATTGCGGGTGCGGGGCGCCTGGAATGGACGGATCAGCAAGCTCGGGACGCCGAGCAGGAAGCTGTCGAGCACGAGCGGGAGTGCGTAAGTCGTAGCGCAATCAATAGGTTGTCTCCGCCTGACCAGCCAAGACTGTCAGAGCAGCAGATCGGCGCCCTTTCTGCAGCGTGCATGGCCGATTCCACCCAGGACCGGTTCGCGTTGGCCGCCGCCGCGCGATCAAGAGGAGATCAACGCATCACGCCCGCTGCTGCCGCCGCGGTAACGGTGCCGACTCTCGCCATCGTCGGAAGCCTGGACCGGGGTAGAATAGGTTTGGAGACGCTGAAGGCTCTGAGGCCGGACCTCAAGCTCGTGATCGTGGATGGAGCGACGCACGCCGGAGATCGCGGCATTCTCGGGCGGCCGGAGCTCATGGTCGCGTTACGGGAATTTCTGGCGGCGAACCGGGTCAGGGCTCCGAGAAAGAAGTGACATCGATCAATTGCTACTGCGCCACGACGAACTCTCGCTCGGAGGTATCGCAAAACCAGCGTGAGTACGAATCAGCGAAAGCTTGCATGGAGGCGATGATCTCTTAACCGGTCGAGTTGTCTATTTCTTTTTGAGATCCATCACCCAGATGTCGGATTCGTGCTTGCCAAGGGTGAAGTAGATGGTCTTTCCGTCCGTCGAGAACACGGGACTGTAGCGTTCCCGCTCGCGGTCGTCAAAGCGGACGAGCACCGATGCACTGCTTCCGTCGAGGGCCACCTGCGCAATGTTGGGATTCCCATCGGGGCCGATCCCGCTAACGATGACTCTCTTGCCGTCGGCGCTCCAGCCCTGGATGTATATCACCTCGCCGATCGAGCGAGGAATATCGACCGCTCGAGCCCGACCACCCTGAGAAGGAATCACTCTCACCGGCGCCGGCGGGGTGCCCGGTGCGCTGATGGCCGTGACAGTGTACGCAATTGACCTTCCGTCGGGCGACCAGCGCGGCGTGATACCGCCGTCCGAGGTCAGACGCCTCGGACTGCCGCCTTTCGACGGGACGATCCAGATCTCGACTTCGCCGCTGCGGTCAGATTCAAACGCGATTTTACTGCCGTCGGGGGACCACGACCCTGCCCACTCGTGCGAAGGCCCCGCCGCAATTATTCGCTCCGAAGATCCATCGGCTGACATTGCGTAAGAATCACGATTACCGCTGCGCCAGGTCTGAAAGGTCATCTCGCGGCCATCGGGCGACCACAATGGCCGAAAATCGTCTGCCGGGTTCCGCGTGAGCTGCTGGAGGCCGGTGCCGTCGACGCGCATCTTGTAGATGTCCATGTTGCCGGAGCGGTCGGAATCGAAAGCGATCCACTGTCCGTCCGGGCTTATCCTCACCGCCTCGATCCGTTCGGTGGCCGATGTTATCTCGTGTGCCGTCGCAACGGATACGCTCCCCGCTCGAGGAAATGGTACCGACCAGATCCCGACGCGCGTGTTCCACACGACGTAAGCGATGCGATCGCCCCCATTGGCGGCTATTCCGTGGATGTTCAGACCGGTCGTCAGTCGATAAGGCGTGCCATCGGCTCTGCTGCCTTGCACGCGCTGATAGTAGAGATCTCTGCCGCCGCGAATGTTGGAGACGTAGAGAACTCCGTCCCCGTCCGATGTCCACGCAGGGCTGACGCTGTGGTGGATCGAGTCAGTCAGCGCAGCCGCCCCTGTTCCGTCTCTACCAACGACCCACACCTCAGAGGGCGCGATGTTTCCAAACTGGGCACCCGAGTAGACGAACAGTACGTTGCCGCTGACGAATGCAAGCCTGTCGTCCCCTGGCGACCACGACAAGGAGTGTGGCTCTTTCGTCTGCAGGATCTTGCGCGGCTCGGTGCCGTCGGCGTTGGCTAGCCAGATTCCGCCCGTCACGCCGTTCGCGAGGATCTCGGTGTAGGCGAGGACTTTTCCGTCGTGCGACCAAACCGGGCTCGCCGCGAATTCTCGCCGCGGATTTGAAACGAGCCGGCGCGGAGCTCCACCCAACGCCGGGACTGTGGCTATTCCCCCCGAATCGACATAGACGAGTGTGGATCCATCGGGCGACCATTGTGGCGCAATGCCGATCGCGAGCCGGATCGCTTCGCCACCGTTCAGTTGTCGAACGAAGATGCTCGTCCTGCCCGGCTCCCCGGCGGCGTACGCGAGCATCTTTCCATCGGGGGAGACGGCGGGAGTGATCTCTACTCCCGGCTCGTTGGTAATCTGATTCGTGGCGCCCACCTCGAACGCGGTTCGATTCCCGGTGAGATAACGACTCGCGAGCAGGCTGCCGACGAGCAGCACTGCGGCGACCGCGGAGAACACAATCGCCTTCCGTCTCGTTCGAGCTGCATGCTGCGAAGTAGTTCCGGCGGCGGTGAACGTTGGAACGGTCTCGCCGCTCGGCGTGCCCGCGATCTCGAGCTGGGTGAGCAGCTCGCCCGCACTCTGGAACCTGTCCGCGGGCCTCTTCTCCAGGCAGCGCATGATTATCGCGCCCAGCGACGGCGAAATACTCGGCCGATACTTCGAGACTGGAGCTGGAGCTTCGGTGACCTGCGCGGCCAACACCTGCTGAGCGCTCGCTCCGTGAAAAGGTGTTCTTCCGGCCAGGAGCTCGTAACCAAGCACTCCCAGCGCGTAGATGTCGGTGCGCTGATCGGTCATTGGATCGGCGGTCACCTGTTCGGGCGACATGTAGGCAGGAGTTCCAATCGCCACACCCACGGAAGTGAGATTCGATTGGCCTGTCGCGGCGCTAAGCGCTTTGGCGACGCCGAAATCAGTTACCAGCGCGTGGTGGCTGGAGATGAGAATGTTCTCAGGCTTGATATCGCGATGAACCACGTCGTGCGCGTGTGCGTACTCGAGGGCGTCGGCGACGTCGCGAAGAATTCTTAGCGCTTCACCAACTGGAAGCTCTCCCGAGCGCGACATTCGCGCGCGGAGCGTTTCTCCTTCGACGCGCGGCATCGTGTAGTAGAGGAGGCCGTCCCTCGCGCCCGCGGAAAGCAGGGGAACGATGTTCGGGTGTTGCAGCCGGGCCGCGAGTTGGATCTCGCGGCGAAAGCGATCGATGCTGATGCCGGCGCCAAGATCGGGCGGCAAGACTTTCACAACGACGTCGCGACCGAGCTCGACATCGCGGGCAACGAACACCCGCGACATCCCACCGCCGCCCAGATCCTCGGTGATTTCGTAGGCGTCTCCGAGGGCGTGTTGAAGACGCTCGCTCAGGTTTCCGACTGATTTTTCGTTCAGGTGATGCCGCCGGTGTTTCGCATACTCCCTCCCAGTGGTTATGGCTGGGGCCCAACCTATGGCTGGCTTGGCGGGTGAGCAATAGAGTTTGGAACTTGGTAAACCCCTTAAAGAACGGGATCCGAGATCTGGAAACTGAACTGAACGGGATCCGAGATCTGGAAACTGAACTGAACGGGATCCGAGATGTCAGAAGCATAGATCTCAGGCTTTAGTAACCACGCCTGCGACGTATCTGAATGGCGTCCTGGTACAAGCGGTCGGTTGTACTCTGATACGCGCGAAATACGGTCGGAGCGCAGTGACTACCTACTGAGATCTGTACCTCTGAGATCTCGGATCACGTTCAGTTCGCTGTTATGCGCCAGATGTCCAGGACGCCAGTGGTGCGATGCTGATTCGAGTTTCCCTCCGGCAGCGCGATCATTCCATCCACGACGATCGGGCTGTTCCAGTGACCGCCTCCACAATCGAGTTTCGTAATCAGCTGTCCGGTTTCCGGTGTGTAAACTCGGAGCCCGCCATCGGGATCGTACACGTAAAGAAGCCCGCCGGCGATCACCGGACTCGTGCCGCCATTGCGGTTTTTCCATCGCTCCTGGAGCCGACCCCCGCTGAAAGTCCACGCCGCCGTCCCGCCGTTGTCGCCCGCGAAGATCCACGTCGTCGAGCCGACGTGTAACACGGCCGGCGCCGTGAATAAATCCGTACCGGAGGGTGTCGACACCACCTGCGCCTCGCCGCCGCGACGGGGCGCGGCTCCTCTCGTCCGCCCAAATGCGACAAGACGGATCGTTCCATCCTTGCCGCCCTGCACGACAAAACCGCCGCCTAGGAGCGCGGGAGAGGTCGAGCCAAGATCCGCGTCCCGCGAGCTCAATTCATCCGTGTTCGTCGGCGTGTAGTTATCGACGATGTTCGTCGCGTTAGAGTCGAGCGCGATTGCGGCGTCGCCCCAGTTCGTGCGGCCATCCCAGCGGCCGTTGCCAGTTG
>JBGQIT010000010.1:0-18787 GCA_041498575.1 Gemmatimonadaceae bacterium | reverse complement strand
CCTGACCTGTCCGTACCCAGCCATCCCGAGATTTTTGTAGTCGGTGATCTGGCGGCGCTGGTTCAAGACGGCCGGCAGATTCCTGGTGTAGGGCCCGCGGCAATTCAGGAAGGGGCCTCTGCCGGCAAGAACATCGTCCGCGAGCTGCGTCGCCAGCCCCGGAAGAACTTCCGTTACCGGAACAAGGGCGATCTCGCAACGATCGGCAGATATCGCGCGATCGCTGATCTGGGCTGGATCAGATTCTCGGGTCGGTTCGCATGGTTCTTCTGGCTGTTAGTTCACATCACGTATCTCATCGGCTTTCGAAATCGCCTCACTGTGCTGTTCGAGTGGGCGTACGCGTACTTCACGTATCAGCACGGGGCGCGGCTGATAACCGACACCGAGAAGCACAAGCCGCCGGCTAGGTCGGACTGATCGCGGCGGTCTCGCGCATTAGGGGGCGAGCTGGTACCGGCGCGCGTTTACTTACCGCATCGAGCGCTGCTACGCGCTTCGGCAGGTTTGGGTGCGTCGACAGAATTTCCGCGAAGCTTACGAAAAAACCCGTCTCCGTCTCCCGTTGACCGCTGTATTCGGTCGAGTTGACGTGGGTGTAGAGATCGCGTCCCGCCGCCAGGACCAACAGTCCATCCACCCCACCTTCCGGCTCGAGCGCATTGCCGAAGCGATCGCACGTGTATTCGCAGGCTCGCGAGTAGGCGCCGCTCAGAAACGGGAATACCATAGCCGGATATAGGAGCGCTCTGCGGGTCATGTGCTTGCGTTGCACGTGGCCGAGTTCGTGACCGAGCACGAAACTCACTGCCTTTTCGCCCTTCTGCGTCGCGAGCGCGAGAACGTCGGAGTTGAGGACTACGAAGTTGCGTCCGAGGAATCGCGTCGCGAATGCGTTGAGCACTCCGCCCGACTGAAGAACGAAGATCGCCGGGGTCTCGTCCATGCCGAGCCGGCGCGCGTGCAAGTCGGCCATCGCATTCAACTCGGGGAATTGCCGACTCGAAACGCGCACTCCATTGCCGCGCACGTGGCCGATATGGAGGCCGTGAACGACCAAGAATCCAACGATACCGAATATGAGATAGACAATCAGAGTACCGGCAATCTGTCCGCCGCTGAGAATGGCCAATGCCAGACCGATGTAGATGAGGAGGCTAACGACGACGCAAATGGCGAAATAGATCTTCTCCTTCGGATGTATCAGGAGCTCGAGGACCAGCGGGCGGGGGCGGCTCGATTCCGATGGCATGTCAGTTCCTGGTGGCGGGGAGAGGAAATTGGTACAATCTTGGTCCGACCAGTGTCTTCAATCGCGAGGATGAGTCAATGGGCAGTAATGCAGATGCAGCCAAGGAAGTAGATCCCTCGCCCGCGAAGGCGGGATTGTGGGAAGACTTCGTAGACATCTTCTATGCGCCTTCCTCGGTTTTCGCGCGGAGGAGTGACGGAAAGTTCGGTCTGGCTCTGCTCTTCCTCGCGATCGTCATCCTCGTGCTCATCTTCCTGACCAAGAACGCGATGCAGCCGGTCATGGATGCCGAGTTCACGAGGCAAACCGCGGCGGCAATGCGGAAGAATCCGAACATCACCGCGGAACAGATAGCATCGAGCCGCGGCTTCTTCGAGATGATCGGCCCTCTCATCTTCACCGTAATCATCACGATCAGCGTGCTCGGCACCGGCTTGGTGCTGTGGGTGGTCGGAAAACTTTTCGACGCGAAGGAATCGCTCACAGCGGCGATGATGATTGCGACTTACTCGGAAGTTCCGCGGGTCGTCCAGATCCTGACGAACGCGGCGCAGGGGCTTGTCCTGAGTCCGGAGAAGCTCAATTCCGTGAACGCCGTCGGCTTCTCCCTCGCGCGATTCATGGATCCCGATGGATCGCCGGTGATGCTCGCGCTGGCGGGTCGCGTGGATCTGTTCACGATCTGGGTGACCGTGCTGCTGGCGATCGGGCTGCATGTAGTCGGGAAGATTCCGAAGCAGCAGGCCGCGATCGCGGCGGCGATCACGTGGGTAGTCGGAGCGTTGCTGCCGCTGTTTGGGGCGCTGAGAGCGGGTTGATCGGGCTCTAGGGCGATATTGACGAAAGGCTGGTGCCGGCGAACATGTCGGTATCAGCCTTCTTTTGTTTCGCCGGACCCCGGCCGTCGCGACGGATGCCTGTACCGACCATAAAAAGTCGCTAGCCGCGCGGCGGCTTGTGCCGGCTGTGTTCGCGCGAATACCTTAGAACGTCGATCACTGCGGGGCCTCGATGAAGCACTGGCAGGAGACATCCCGGATCCTGCAGCTGCTCACCCAACTTGTCGAGCAGGGGCGCGGCGCGGCCCTGGCAACCGTGGTCAACATTCGGGGCTCAGCCTATCGACGGCCCGGCGCCAAGATGCTCATCGAAAACGATGGCACGATGGCCGGCAGCGTCAGCGGCGGCTGCCTGGAAGCGGACGTTCGGGAAGTCGCGCTATCCGTGATCCGCGACGGCGTCCCCCAACTGCTGCACTACGACACCGGCTCTGACGACGCGACGCCATTCGGTCTCGGACTCGGCTGCAATGGAGCGGTGGACATCTTCGTGCAGCGCGCTACCGCGCCGGACTTGCTGGAGACGTCGCGGCGGATAATGCCGCTGCTCGAGGGAGACGCCACGTTCGCGGTCTCCACCATCCTGCGCGGAGCGACAGGGCTCGGGCGCTCCATCGTGGTTCCCTCGAAAGGGATTCCCGCCGGCTCGACGGGAGATGCGAATCTCGACCGCTTGATCGCGGCTCGCGCCGGCGAATTCCTCGGCACAGGCACGTCGCAGCTCCACGATCTCGAAGGGCACCGTCTTTTTACTGAAATCCAGCTCCCGCCGCCATCTCTGCTCGCCATCGGCGCCGGCGAGGACACGCGGCCACTCGTCGCTTCCGCATCTGATGTCGGATTCCGCGTCACCGTCGTTGATCACCGCCCGGCCTACCTCGCGCCCGATCACTACCCTGCCGGGACCCGTCTCGTCGAAGCCCGTTCGGATTCGGAACTCTCCGCTCTGCCGCTCGGACCGCGAACATACGCGGTTGTCAAAACGCATTCGCTGGAGCACGATCGCGAATGGGTGAGAAGACTGCTGAACACCGATGTACCCTACATCGGCGTACTTGGGCCGCGCGCGCGCATCGACGACGTCCTGCGCGATATTGGCGCCGAGGACAACGACCGCGTGTTCGGGCCGGTGGGACTCGATCTGGGCGCCGACGGACCGGAACAGATCGCGGTGAGCGTCGTGGCGGAGCTGCTCGCGCTGTTGTCGGGACGCGAGCCGGGACATCTCCGAACCAGGGAGGGCGCCATTCATGCCGGCTGAACGAACTGGCGCGGTGGCCGGCGTAGTGCTCGCTGCCGGATCCTCGACCCGAATGGGCAGGAACAAGCTCTTGTTCGATCTCGACGGGGAGCCGGTTGTGCGCCGCGCGGTGCGCCAGGCCGCAGCCGCGGGTCTGGACCCGGTCATTGCCGTCGTGGGCTACGAGGCCGATCTGGTGCGGCGTGAGCTTGACGGTCTAGACCCGGCTTGCGTGGTGGTGGTGAACCCTGACTACGAGCGAGGCATCAACTCCTCCCTCAAGACCGGGATCGCGGCAGTCCCTGCTACCGCTGTCGGGGCCGTCGTCATGCTGGCGGACATGCCGCTGGTGACGACCGAGATGATCGCGACGCTCGTAGAACGCTATCGAGCTGGCACGGCTCCGCTCGTGATCTCGGACTACGACGGCGTGAACGCGCCGCCCATGCTGTACGATCGCGCGCTCTTCGAGGAGCTCCGAGTCATGGAAGGTGAAGGTTGCGGGAGACAGGTCGTCCGCCGACACCAGAGCAGCGCAGACGTGATCGCGTGGCCCGTCACCGCACTCACCGATCTCGACGTCCCCAGCGACTACGAGCGGATTCGGTCGCTCGCCGCGGGATAGCGACATGCGATCCGAGCTTCTTCACTTCGCCTCGGAACTGGCGCAGCACGGCGAGCCTTTCGCGCTCGCCACCGTCGTGCGGCGCGAGCCACCGAGCTCGGCGCACGTTGGCGATACCGCGCTGGTGACGACCAATGGCGAGTTCCACGGGTGGGTGGGCGGAAGTTGCACGCAGCCGACCGTAGTGCGGGAAGCGCTGCTCGCGCTCGCCGACCGACTTCCACGGCTCATCGCGCTGTCTCCACATCCCGAGTCGGACCAGCGTCCCGGAATCACCGCCTTTCCCATGACATGCCACAGCGGAGGAAGCGTGGACATCTACATCGAGCCGGTGCTGCCGGCACCGCGGCTTGTCGTGTTCGGCGACTCGCCGACGACGCGTGGGCTGGCGCGACTTGGCAAGGCTCTCGGCTACACCGTTGACGCTGTCGATCCCTCAGCCGACTCGACGACGTTTCCCGAAGCGGACCGCGTGTTCTCGCAGATCGACGACGCGGCGCTTCGCCAGAAGTCCGGTCCTGCCGGACCATGGCTTTGCGCGGTCGTAGCGACACTGGGCCAATGGGACGAGGACGGCATCCGTGCCGCGCTGGCGCTGAAACCCGCGTACCTCGGCGTCGTTGCGAGCCGGACGCGATTCGCGGTCATTCGGGAAACGCTTCAGGCGAGCGGGATCTCCGAAGAAGCGCTCGCGACGATACGGAATCCCGCGGGCCTGGACATCGGCGCCGAGGCGCCGGAGGAAGTCGCACTCAGCGTGCTCGCGGAGATCGTGCGGGTGCGGCACGCTGTCCAACCGGCGATCGCTCCCGTCGTGAGCAGCGAAGCCGCGACTGAGGCAATCGATCCCGTGTGCGGCATGTCGGTTGTTATCGGCACAGCCCGCCACAAAGCAGAATTCGGTGGCCGCACGTACTACTTCTGCTGCGGCGGATGTAAAGAGCGCTTCGTCAGCGATCCGCAACGCTATCTCGGAGCGCGGCCGGCGGAGGTCGCCAGGTGAACGACGCCATTCGGGAGATGCAGGAAGGCATGGAGCGCCACGGCTACATCGCCGAACACTCCATCGCGACCGCTGTCTACCTCGCCAAGGAGATGCGCAAGCCGCTCCTGATCGAGGGAGATGCGGGCGTCGGCAAGACCGAGATCGGCAAGGTGATGGCGCGCATGCTCGGCACCGAGCTCATTCGGCTGCAGTGCTACCAGGGACTCGATGTGAACACGGCGCTCTACGAGTGGAATTATCAACGGCAGATCCTCCACCTGAAGATTGCGGAGCGCGACGGAAAGGATCCGGCCGCGCTGGAAGCGGAGATATTCAGCCGGGATTTCCTGCTCGAGCGGCCGCTGCTGCGCGCGATCACGCGCGCCGAGGCCCCGGCGGTGCTCCTCATCGACGAGATAGACCGGGCGGACGATGGGTTCGAGGCCTTCCTGCTCGAGGTCCTGTCGGATTTTCAGGTCACGATCCCCGAGCTGGGGACGATCCGCGCGGTGCACCAGCCGTACGTCGTGCTGACGTCGAACAACAGCCGCGAGATCGGCGACGCGCTCCGCCGACGGTGTCTCTACCTCTACATTGACCACCCGAGCTTCGAGAAGGAGGTCTCCATCATTCGCACGCTGGTGCCGGAAGTGAGTGAGCAGCTGGCGGACCAGATCGCGCGGTTCGCGCAGGGCCTGCGCGCGCGCCGGCTCGCGAAGGTCCCTGGAGTCGCCGAGACGCTCGACTGGGCGCGGGCGCTGGTACACCTCCATCGGGATCACCTCGACGTCGACGTGGTTCAGGCGACACTCGGATGTCTCGTCAAGGATCATCACGATCTGGATGCGATGGGGCCGTCCGAGACCGCCGCGCTCGTGGCCGCGGCGCGGGACACCGCGGGCGTGAGCTGATGATCGAAGGCGACCTGCTGGCGCATCTCGCGGGCTTCGCCGGCGCGCTGCGTGCGCGCCGGGTACGGGTCGGCCTGAGCGACGAAGTCGACGCCGCGACGGCACTGCCGCTGGTCGATCTGCTTGATCGCGACGAGGTCCGGAGTGCGCTCCGCACTGCGCTGAAGATCAGGCCGCGCGATTGGCAGGTGTTCGACGAGGAGTTTCGGCGACTCTGGGTGGAACGTGAAGCGCCGGCCCGTCCGGCGCCACCACTGAGCCAGCCGCCGCCGCCCTCAACGAACCCCGCGCCGCGGGCACCGCTCCCGCGGGCCGGAAACCCGTCGACCGCGCCGATCGGCGTCGACGCACCGGTGAGCGAATCACCGGACGGAGAGCACGCCGGCTACAGTCCGGACGTCCTCCTGAGGCGCAAGCCGTTCGACCAGTGCACACCGCGGGACCTCGCCGAGCTGGAACGGCTCCTCGAAAGGCTGAAGCTGAACCTGGCCACCCGTCCGAGTCGCCGGCTCGTGCCGGTGCGGGGACGCGGAATCGTGGACATGCGACGCAGCTTCCGGAGCGCCATTGCGACGCGCTGTGATTTCCTCCTGCTCGCGCGACGCGCGCGGGCGGTGGAAGAGCCGAAGCTGGTGTTGTTATGCGACACAAGCGGCTCGATGGACGCGCACAGCCGCTTCTTCCTCGCATTCATCCTCGCGCTCAAGCGCGTCGCGCGACGGACGGAAGTGTTCGCGTTCAACACGACGCTGACGCGGCTCACCCCGTGGTTGGCGCCGGGGAAGATCGGCATCACGCTCGATCGGCTCGCCTCGGAGGTGCCGGATTGGTCAGGCGGCACGCGGATCGGAGAGAGCCTTGCGGAATTCGTGCTCCACTATCAACGTAGCGCGCTCGATTCGGACGCTGTGGTGGTAATCCTGAGCGACGGACTGGACCGCGGGGACCCCGAAGTGCTCGTCCGCGCGATGCGCGCAATCCACGCCCGGGCGCGGCGGGTGATCTGGCTCAATCCGCTCCTTGGCGATGCGCGCTACCAGCCCCTCGCCCGCGGCATGGAGGCGGCGCTTCCATTCGTGGATTTCTTCGCGGCCGCGCACAATCTGGAATCGCTGGAAGCCGTTGCGGGAATGATCGCGGCATGAGGGGCGCATGAAGATAGAGAAGAGCTTCGTGGTCAAGTCCACTCCGGCCGCCGTCTGGGCGTTTCTCACCGATCCACAGCGCATCGCGCGCGCGCTGCCGGGTGCGGCGATCCAGGAACAGATCGACCCGCAGACGTACACCGGAACCATGACGATCAAAGTCGGCCCGGTGTCGGCGAGCTACCGGGGGCAGGTGCGCTTCGACCAGCTCGACCAGGCCGCGGGCGTTGCCGTGATCGTCGCGTCGGGCCAGGATGTGCGCGGCAAGGGCGGCGCCGATATGCGCATGACGAGCCGTGTGGTAGAGCGAGCGCCCGGCGAGACCGAAGTGAACGTCGTCTCCGACGTCAACGTCAGCGGCATCCTCGCCCAGATGGGGCGCGGAATGATCGAGCAGGTGAGCGATCAGATGTTCGAGATCTTCACCAATGCGGCGCGGGTCGAGCTCGAAGGAAACCCCGCGACAGGCGGCACGACCGCCGGCGCGCGTGCACCCGCCGCCCAGCCTATCCAGGTCGTGTCGTTTGGAAGTAGGTTGGTTGGCCACGCGGTGGGACGCGCCATACGCCGCCCTGGTTTTTGGGCGGTCGTGGTCGTAATTGTCATCGTCGTGGTTTGGCTGAATCGCTGTTAACGTGCCGGCGTACGCCGGAAGGAACTCGTCATGATCCCGGCCCAATTCGATTACCACGCACCGAGCACCTTGTCGGATGCAATCGCGTTACTCTCCCGCCTCGGACCGGACGCCAAGATCATGACCGGCGGCCAGAGCCTATTGCCGCTCCTCAAGCTCCGGCTTGGCCAGGTGAGCGATCTCGTGGATCTCGGCCGCGTGCCGGGACTGGAGTACATCAAGGAGGAAGGGGGATTCCTCAAGATCGGCGGTGGGACGCGCGAGTCGATGCTCGAGCGCACGGAGATCATCGCGTCGAAATATCCGATCCTGCTGGACACGGCGCGCGTGATCGCCGATCCGATTGTCCGGAACCGGGCGACGGTGGGCGGCAACCTCGCGCACGGCGACCCGGCGAACGACCATCCGGCCACCATGCTGGCGCTCGGAGCGGCGGTCGTCGCCCGCGGGCCAAAGGGTGAGCGCACGATCCCCATCGGGCAATTTTTCACCGGGCTGTTCACGACGGCGCTCGCCCGCGACGAGATCCTCACCGAGATCCGGATCCCGATCCCGCCCGCCCGGAGCGGCGGAGCATACGTGAAGCTCGAACGGAAAGTCGGCGATTTCGCCACGGCGGGAGCCGCGGCGCAGGTCACGCTGGGGAAGAACGGCGCGGTGGAACAGGCCGGGATCGGACTGACGAACGCGGGTCCGACGCCGATCAAGGCGACAGAGGCAGAACGATATCTCGTCGGCAAGAAACCCGACGCGGCGGTGATCGCCGAAACGGCGCGCCTCGCGGCGAAGGCGACCTCTCCCACCGCGGATCGTCGCGGAGCGGTGGACTACAAACGCGAGATGGCGCGCGTACTCACAACGCGGGCGCTCAAATCGGCGGTCGACAGAGCGGGAGGGCGATAGCCATGGCGATGCACAAGATCAGCGTGACGGTGAACGGGGCCGCGCTCGAGGCGGAGGTCGAATCCCGCCTGCTGCTGGTCCACCTCCTCCGTGAGAATTTGAAGCTCACCGGCACGCACATTGGATGCGAGACGACGCATTGTGGCGCGTGCACCGTGCTGCTCGACGGGGAGCCGGTCAAGTCGTGCACGGTGCTCGCCGTGCAGGCCGACAGGCGTCAGGTGATGACCGTCGAAGGGCTCGAAAAGGAGGGCAAGCTCGACCCGATCCAGGAAGGGTTCATGCAGGAGCACGGACTGCAGTGCGGATTCTGCACACCCGGGATGATGTTAACGAGCTACGCGCTCCTGAAGCGGACGAATAACCCCAGCGAGAACGACATCCGACTGGCGATTTCCGGCAACCTATGCCGCTGCACGGGATACGTGAACATCGTGAAGTCCGTTCAGTACGCCGCAGCGAAGCTGCGTTAGGGGGAGGATATACATGGCACTGAAGACGACGCCGGAAGTCAGCGGCATGGGGCACTCGATGAAGCGCAAGGAGGATCCGCGCTTCATTCGTGGCCAGGGCAGGTACGTGGACGATGTGGTGCTCCCCGGGATGGTGTATCTCGACATCGTCCGCAGTCCGTATGCGCATGCCAAGATCAAGTCGATCAACACGGAAAAGGCCCTCAAGGTCCCGGGTGTTCTCGCTGTCATTACGGGGGAGACGCTCAAGGGGTTCAATCTGCACTGGATGCCGACGTTGATGTCGGACACGCAAATGGTTCTGCCCGTGGAAAAGGTGATGTACCAGTCGCAGGAGGTGGCGGGGGTGATCGCAAGCACCCGCTATGCCGCCGCGGATGGCGTCGATGCAGTCGAGGTGGACTACGAGCCGCTGCCTGTGCTTCTGGACCCGTTCAAGGCTCTCCTTCCCGGAGCGCAAGTGCTCCGGACCGACAAGAAGGACAAGAAGGACAACCTCATCTTCCACTGGGAAGCGGGCGACCGGGCAGGCACTGAGCGCGCCTTCGCCGACGCCGCGGTCACCGTCAAGCAGGACATCTACATTCCGCGGATCGTCGTGGCGTCGATCGAGACGTGCGGCTGCGTCGCCGACTTCAACCGGGTGACGGGACAGCTCACGGTCTACATGACGACGCAGGCGCCCCACGCCATCCGCACCGTGTTCGCGCTCGTGGCGGGGCACGTGGGGCTGTCCGAGGAGAAAATCCGGATCATCTCCCCCGACATCGGCGGTGGATTCGGCGGAAAGGTGCCGGTGTACCCCGGGTACGTCATTGCCGTTGCCGCGTCGGTAGTGCTGGGCAAGCCAGTAAAGTGGATCGAAGACCGGATGGAGAACCTGCAGGCGGATTCGTTCGCGCGGGACTACCATATGACGGCGGAGCTGGCGGCGACCAAGGACGGTAAGATGACGGCGCTCCGCATCAAGACGATCGCCGATCACGGCTACACCGATGCCGCGGCCAATCCGTCGAAGTTCCCGGCGGGGCTTTTCTCCATCTGCACGGGCTCTTACGACATCAAGCACGCGTTCACCGAGCTGGACGCGGCGTACACGAACAAACCGCCCGGCGGCATCGCCTACCGGTGCTCCTTCCGCGTCACCGAAGCGGCGCACGCGATCGAACGCATGGTGGATGTGCTGGCGCAGGAGCTCAAGACCGATCCCGCCGAGCTGCGCATGAAGAACTTTATCCCGCCGGACAAGTTTCCCTACCACTCGGCCCTTGGCTGGGAGTACGACAGCGGCAACTATCCCGCGGCGCTCAAGAAGGCGATGGATATGATCGACTACGCCGGGCTCCGGAAGGAGCAGGCGGAGAAGCGCAAGCGTGGCGAGCTGATGGGGATCGGCATCTCGAGCTTCACGGAGATCGTTGGCGCCGGCCCGTCAAAGCATTTCGACATCCTCGGCATCAAGATGTTCGACTCGTGCGAGATCCGGGTTCACCCGACCGGCAAGGCGATCGCGCGCTTCGGGACCAAGTCGCAGGGCCAGGGGCACGAGACGACGTACGCGCAGATCGTCGCCGAGGAACTCGGCATTCCGGCGTCGCAGGTGCAGGTGGAGGAAGGGGACACCGACACGGCTCCGTACGGGCTTGGCACCTACGCCAGCCGCTCGACCCCCGTGGGGGGTGCCGCGGGAGCCATGGCGGCGCGCAAGATCCGCGAGAAGGCGAAGAAGATCGCCGCGCACCTGCTCGAGGTGAGTGAAGAGGATCTGGTCTGGGAAGTCGGCAAGTTCTCGGTAAAGGGTGCGCCCCAGAAGTTCAAGACCATTCAGGACTGCGCCTTTGCCGCGTACACCAATCATCCGCAGGGGATGGAGGCAGGTCTCGAGGCCGTGTCGTACTACGACCCGCCGAACCTCACCTTCCCGTTCGGGAGCTACCTCTGCGTCGTGGACATCGATCGCGGCACAGGGGCGGTGAAGATCCGTCGCTTCGTGGCGGTGGACGACTGCGGCAACATCATCAACCCGATGATCGTCGACGGCCAGATCCACGGTGGGTTGTCGATGGGCATGGCGCCGGCCCTGTTCGAGGAGATCAGCTACGATGAGAGCGGCAATGTCCAAGGCGGGAGTTTCATGGACTACCTGATGCCGGGGTCGATGGAGACGCCCAATTGGGAGACCGGCAAGACGGTGACGCCGTCACCGCACCATCCCCTTGGCGCCAAGGGCGTGGGCGAGTCCGCGACGGTAGGAGCGCCGCCCGCGATCGTGAACGCCGTGGTGGACGCGCTCGCACATCTCGGTGTCAAGCACATTGAGATTCCGATCACACCGGAGAAGGTGTGGCGGATACTGAAGGAGAAGGGAGTGGCCGAATAGCGGCGTCGGAAGTGGTTGGTCTCTATGAATTGAGCGCCCAGAGGGATCTGCGGCGCCAGGAACGTTCTACCTCTATGAGCATTGTGCCGAGCCGTATCTTTGGATCATCAAGGCGTTGGTGTGGACGGTGGTGATACTCACACCAGTTGCAATTATTCAATATTGTTCAGGATCTCCGTAGTAGCCGTCGTGCCGAAAGAACCTGCGGGTCTGGCGTTCCACAATCCCGGCCTGCTCCATCGCACTCGCGACAAGCCCGCGGCGTCGTCACACAAACCTGACTGACTAGCTCGTGGCAGGGACGTTCGCGTCCTACACCGTGACCAAGGGTAATTGTCGGCGTCCTCTGTGAGAGCCGGTTGACTCACGGGTGACGTACTCGCGGGGCGCGCTCAGTAGCACGCAGAATCCTCAGTCGAGAGCGCGATGCCAGCTAATCACAACGGGTTCGGTGCCGGGCACTCGTCGACCGCGATCGTAGTCTTGCTCTGTGTCCTCGCCTGTTCTGAACGCCACAAATCGACAATACAGGGCACTGAGATGCGGGTTGCGCTGACGGACCTCGCCGGCGCGGAAGATGTCTATTACGCGAACAATCTCCGGTACTCCGCCGATCAGTCGACCATTGTGTCTCTCACGCTTCCGAGTGGAGTGACGCTGACTATCGAGAGCGCCGACGAGCACGGTTGGCGCGCGTCCGCGTCCCATGAATACGGCGTCGAAACATGTTCCGTGTCGGGTCGGAACGACGGCAGCTTGGCTCTCGCCGTGGTCGAAGGACCGATCTGCAAGCCATTGGGCCTGAGCGCGACGCTTCGGGATGTGCGTGGTCGAATAATCGTGCCTCCGGCGGCTGCCAAAAATGCTCCTTCGCCAGCCAAGCCAGATATTCCGGTGCCCTCTGCCGCGCCTGCTGCGACGCTTGTCACCAACGAAATCCCCGAAGGAATCTCGCTTTTGCTGCCTGTAGTCGGCTCTCAAACGGAGAACTTCGGGTACCCCACTCGGACCATCGATCGACTGGCCGTGCGGCAGGTGCTCCTGGCTCGGGCCTACGACGCACTCGACCGCGTGCTCGCTGCATACGGCGACAGTGTCAAACGCGACTACCGTGTTGAATACCGGCTCTTCGACGCGTACGGCGCGTTCGGCGTGGCTATACCGTCGTTGGAGCCTCGACTGAATGAGTGGGTGCAGCTGCGGCCCAAATCGGTAGCGGCGCTCCTGGCGCGCGCCACCTTTTACCGGGCCGCCGGTTGGTATGCCCGCGGCACCGCGCGCTCACGCGAGACGACGAGTCAGCAGTTCCAGCGCATGGGCAGTTTCTTCCAGCGCGCAGCTGCCGATCTGGACTCCGCGCGTCGTCTCGACCCAAAATCCATCGTTGCCTATCGACTGATGATAGACATGGCTGCCTCGCGGGCCGATCTCAAGACATCGCGAGAAATGCTCGGCGAGGCGCTCAAGATCCAGCCCTACAGCTTTTTGCTGCGCTTATCTCACATGGCAAACCTGCGTCGGTGGGGAGGCTCGTACGAAGCAATGGAGGACTTCGCCGACGAATCTGCACCCTACGCAAAGCGCAATCCGCGCATCAAGGCGCTGAAGGGATTTGTGGACATGGACAGGGCCGAAGACTTCGAGGCGCAGGATCGAAAAGGGGATGCGATCGAGGCGTACCAGCGCGCGCTTCGGTTTGGGGATTACTGGGAATTCCGTTACCAGCGTGGCAAATACTACTCCCGGTCTGATCTGGATGAGGACGCGCTGGAGGATTTCAACACCGCCCTCCTGCAGCAACCGCAAAGTGACGACGTGGTTTCCTATCGTGCCAGGGTGGAATACGAGCTCGCGCGCCACGCCTTCGGGGAGGCCAAGGATGTGTATTTCTCGCAGGCGTTCCGGGACATCGAGCTGGCTGTCGCGATCGACCCGACGGACGAAGGCCATCTGACTGATCTGGCTTTCTATCGCAAGAACATTCCCGAATACGCTCCGCCGCAACAGTAGCCAGGCGGACTCGTCGCACACACCTCAAACCCCGCAGCAGAGACATTTGGGACGCGTGACACGGGATCGTTGAGCTCGTCAACATTATGAGGCCCGATGCCACGCCCACGAAACGAGAGGCTCCATGCAACTGATCCGCCCGACACAAATAGTCTACGCGCGTGGTGTGCGCTCTTCGAATAGTCGCCGTGCCGCGCTGGTGCTTGCGATCTCAGCGTTGCTCTCTCTGGCCGCCAGCGCCTGTGGCGGCGATGGTCCGCTCGGGCCGACCGCGGGCACGGGAACCCTGACCGCCAGCGGCGCCGTCAGCACTTCCGGAAGCGGACTCGCGCTCTTTCAATCGGTCTCGAGCGGCGGCACAAGCCTGTTCCAGATCGTAGTTGTTCCGGTGAGCCAGACGGTCACCGCCAGCTGGCAGCTGCAGATCGTCAACTATTCGGGACGGCTGGCGGTGGGGACGTACCAACTCTCGCCGCTTTCTGTCAGCTCCCCGGATCCGACAGCGAACTTCTATTACACCAGCGCCGGCACGATGACCGCATTCAGCTCCACCTCGGGCGAGCTCGTCATCACGAGCTCCTCTTCATCGTCGGTGCGCGGCACCTTCACCTTCACCGCCACGAATGCCGCCGGCGGCGCGAGCTCGGTGACCGCACATGGCTCGTTCAACGCGCAGTGCGCGCCAGGGACCACCTGCCAGTAGGCGCATGGAGCCGATCGTCTGCGCGGTGGTCGACTCGACACCGCAGTACTAAGTTATCGTGCCTGCACAACTCCTGAGTTCGAACTACACAAGGACCCGGCAATGGCACATGCGACAGTCAAGAACCAAGAGAGAATCATCGCGAACGAAAAGAGGATCATTAAAGGCCAGGAGAAGCTCGCGACGATAATCAGGAATCAGGAGAAGATAATCCGGAACCAGCAGGCGATTATCAGGAATCAAAAGAAGATCCTGTCGAACCAGAGCAAACTGCGCCCGAAGTAGCTCGCACGGACGGCCGCAGCTTCTATTACTGCGCAGCTATTACGAGGTCCATGGCGCTCGTGTAGGAACGCCAGACCGCGATCTCGTCCTCGAGCGCGCGCTTTCCCGCCGGCGTAAGCTCGTACAATCGCGCGATCCGATTATTCGGTGTCTGTCGCCAGAGCGAGATCACCCAACCGCGATTCTCGAATCGATGCAGGGCGGGATACAGTGAACCTTGCCCGATCTGGAACGTGCCCCCCGAAATCAGCTTGATGTGATTGCCGATCCCCCAACCATGCATGGGGGCAAGCGCGAGCGCCTTGAGAATCAGCAGATCCAGCGTCCCCTGCATCACGTCCGTGCCTTGTGTCAATTGTGTTCTCTCCTGTCGAAGAAAAAGGGGAGTATAGCATTCCGTTCGATTATTGCGCAAGAGAGAATCCCTTACTACATTGGGCCCCCAGACTGTCGGCGACCTGCGGGCCCGGCACTTTGCAACCAACTCGATCCGCCCCTCTTATGCCAACCACACGACGTCCGCGCATCATGCTTACCAGAACAATGCGATGGCTGATTCTCGGCGCGTTCGTCGCGTCATCAGCCGGCGCTCAGACAACCGATGACGGATTGATGATGCCGAACAGGACGCTGATGGCGGGCGTTCTCTACGCGCACGATAGCTGGGACCAGTATTGGGAAGGAACGCTCAAGCGAACGAACGGGAACATCGGCACGTTGACGACGCAGAGCACCACCCTGGTGGGCGGATATGGCGTCACCGAGAGACTGGGACTTATGGCGACGCTTCCATATATCCGTACGCACGCCAGCCAGGGCGTGCTTCATGATTTAAAAGGCTTTCAGGATCTGAGCATCACCGCGAAGTTCAGGCTCCTCGGTACCGGGCCCACGAGCCACGGCGCGTTCAATGCCTTCATCGCC
Source organism: Gemmatimonadaceae bacterium (assembly GCA_041498575.1). Lineage (GTDB taxonomy): Bacteria > Gemmatimonadota > Gemmatimonadetes > Gemmatimonadales > Gemmatimonadaceae > UBA4720. The sequence goes on along the minus strand of JBGQIT010000010.1, from coordinate 3,478 downwards.
GGCAGAGCGGCTGTGCCCGTTGGCGACTACACGCCGGATTTCTACCCTCTCTCCATCGGCACCGCTGGCCGTCGCGCTTCCGGTCATGTCGTCCTGGACTTTCAGTCCAACTCGGTGTGGTTCGCCAACGCCTCCGCTGCTTACATGTGGTGCAGCAACGTCAGGCTCAATCGAAACGCGTATTACACCGACGGTCAGCTGTACCTGACCAACGAAGTGGTAATGCCGAACGTTCTCGACTACACGCTCAGCGCGGGCTTCAATCGAGGCAACTGGCGGATTCCGTTCACGCTCGTCCAACAGCGCACGCTCGGCGGCGGCGACATCCGCAGGCAGGACATGCCGTTTGTCTCGAACCGGATGGACTTCGTGAGGCTGGGTGGTGGAGTGATGTATGGGCTGCCGAAGAATCTGTCGGCCCAACTGGGGGCGGCTCACGTACTGAGCGGCCGAAATGTCGGTCAGTCGACCACCTTCACATCGGGATTGATGTATGCGCTTCAGCTCTAGTCGCGTGAGCGTGAAATCGTCGAGGCACCGGCCGCTGTTCGTGGCCGTCGTTTCGTGCGCGGCTGTACTTGTTGCCGCCGGCTGCGATAAATCCATCGGACCTTTCGAGATACTACCGGCACTCGACCCATCGAGTCTCGATCCAGCGGCGGGATCATGGCGCATGATCCTCTTGACCGGACCGACTCAGATCGCGGTTGCCGCTCCCGCACCGGTTACATCCGCCGCGTATGCGGCGGAGCTCGATGCGATCAAGACGAGTCAGGCGAATCTTTCTGCAGATCAGCGAAAAGTGATTGCGTACTGGAGTGGCGGTGGCGTGATGCGCTGGAACCAGATCGTTCGCGAGCTGGTGGCGCGCTACAATCTTCCTCCGGCACCGAAGGATGAGGGTGGCTACCCCGTACCAGACGCCGAGAATCCGTTCGGTGATCCGGCTTTTCCCTTTGCCAACCCGGTTTATGCAGCCCGTGCCTACAGTTATGTGAGCGCCGCGCAATACGACGCGCTCAAATCGGCCTGGTACTGGAAGTTCCAATACAACCGGCTGTCGCCCGCGAAGAACGACAATTCGATAAATGCGCTGATACCGGTGTCCGCTCTCCCGTCGTACCCGTCGGAGGACGCCGTGATATCGGGCGTCACGGTCGAGATGCTGAAAACGCTATTTCCAGCGGCGGTGGAGGAAGTCACGCTCAAAGCGGCGGAGCAGCGCAACGCCGCGCTTTGGTCAGGCAAGGCAACCGCGAGCGATCTTGCGGCCGGCCTTGCTCTGGGAAAGTCTGTGGCGGCCGTCTTTCTCGCCCGGGCTGCCGGCGATGGGATGCGGACTGCCGGAGGATCGCCTGTCCTGTGGAAGGCGCTCGCCGATTCGGCGACGGCGCGCGGAGAAATTGCCTGGTCGAGCCGCGACATTCCCGCGCGTCCACCGATGCTTCCGTTGTTCGGCCAGGTGCGGGCGTGGAACATGACGCCGGCGGATATCGTCGCCGAGCGTCCGCCACCGCCGCCATCAACGGGATCGCAGCAGATGAAAGACGAGACGGCCGAAGTGAAGCGAACGGTCGAGCATCTGACTTCCGCCCAGCTCGCGATCGCCCAGAAGTGGAACGACGGCGCAGGAACGTACTCGCCACCGGGACACTGGAATGACGTCGCGCTGGAGTATGTGCGGGACGCGAAGATGAGCGAGGTGCGGGCGGCGCGAGTTTTCGCGCTGCTGAACATGGCCATGCACGATGCGGGTGTCGGATGCTGGGACGCGAAATACCACTACTTCAACCCCCGTCCCTCGCAGCTGGATCCAAGTATCAAGACCGAAATCGGAATTCCCAATTTTCCGTCGTACACGTCTGGCCACTCGACGTTCTCGGCCGCGGGCACGGTAATCCTGTCGTATTTGTTTCCGAGTGGCGCTACCAGTTTTGCCGAGATGCGTGATGAGGCCGGGATATCCAGACTGTATGGCGGCATTCACTACCGAACTGACATCGAAGCCGGGAAGCTGCACGGTGGGCGCATTGCCGGCTACACACTGAGCTTCGCTCAGAGCGACGGCGCTCAATAGCCGCCCGAGTTGTAGGGCTTTTGTTGTTGGCCTTGGCGTGTGCTCGGTCGGACGGGTCGAGTGCGCGCCAGGGCGCTGTGCCTCCCCCAGCGGACAGCATCGTGCTCGAACGCTCGATGTGTTACGGTACTTGCCCCGCGTACCGACTTCGCCTGTCCGATAGCGGCGAAATCCGCTTCGAGTCGCGCAATCCGGGAGATGAAGGTCGCCGCGTCGCGGATACAGTCGCCGCAGCAACTTTCCCCGCACTGATCTCGAGAGCGAGATCAATAGGCTTCTTTGATTTGCCTTCAATGATCGCAGACGATTCCGTCCTCTGTCGTAACCGCGCTACCGATCATCCGACCGTCATTGTGACCATTTTCACGAGGGCTCAAACAAAACGGGTAGAGGATTACCACGGCTGTTTTGAAACTGTCGAGCATGAAATTCTGCCGCAGATTGCACGCTTGCGGTCGTTCGAAGTCGAGATTGATTCAGTCTTGAGGTCTTCGCGCTGGGTGAGGCCCGCCAATCGTCGCTGAGCAGCGCCGGGGATCCGACATATCACTTAATGGAGGTTGCATGACCAAGTCCGTCGCCGAGGGCGATCAAGCTCCAAACTTCTCGCTCGAAGCAGACGACGGAACCACCGTAACGCGGGATTCGCTCGCGGGGAAGAATGTGATCCTCTACTTCTATCCCAAGGACGACACCACGGGCTGCACGAAGGAAGCGTGCGATTTTCGGGACGCCCTCCCGCGATTCGGCAAAATCGACGCGGTCGTGATTGGTGTCAGCCCGGACAGCATCGAGTCGCACCGCAAGTTCAAAGCGAAATACGATCTCCCGTTTCGACTCCTGTCAGACGAAGGTCACAAGCTTGCCGACGCCTTTGGGGTCTGGAAGGAGAAATCCATGTACGGGCGCAAATTCATGGGCATCGAGCGCACTACGGTCATCATCGACCGCAAAGGATGCGTCGCGCGGATCTTTCCCAAGGTCAAAGTTCCGGGGCACGTACAGGAAGTGGAGAAAGCTGTGAGCGACCTGGGGTGATTCGGCGCTGTTTTAGATCGACGACTTGAGCGCCGCGGAACTCAGGTCAGGGAGACGCGACCGGTACAGCCGCCTTCCTCCCGTCATCGATTCCGAAGCCGAGCACAATCGTCCCAAACACGAGCGCGGCCGACGTAAAGAGCGGGACGGTCTTCCCGAAATGGTCGTAGGAAAAACCTGCCCATAGCGGGATTATCACGCGCGACAATCCGCCGAACGTCTGCTGTACTCCCATGTACAGCCCGCGCTCTCTGCTCGAGATCACGCGCGACAACATCGACGACACACAGGGAAACGTGAACGCGGTGCCGAGTGGAATCAGCGCGACCGCGATCGCCAGGAGTAAGTAGCCACGCGCGAGGG
>JBGQIT010000009.1:0-19598 GCA_041498575.1 Gemmatimonadaceae bacterium | reverse complement strand
ATCGACGAGGAAGGCGTCGAGTTCCAATCCCACATCGACGGCTCCCGAAGATTCTTCACCCCCGAGATCGTGATGCAGATCGAACGCAACCTGGGCGCCGACGTCATCATGCAGTTCGATCACGTGATCCCCGGTCAGTCCGACGAGGCGATGGCGCGGGACGCGAGCGAACGAAGCATCCGCTGGCTCGGCCGCTGCCTGGCCGAGGTCCAACGATTGGAGAGGACTCAGCCGCTGGAGGACCCGCCGCGTGAAGAGTTGCCGGCCGACAATCCGCGGAATCAGCAGGCGCTCTTCCCGATAGTCCAGGGCGGAATCCACGCGCACCTGCGGCGGGAGGCTGCGGAAGCCATACGATCGATGCATGACTGGGCAGGCTTTGGCGTGGGGGGCCTGTCAGTCGGCGAAGCGAAAGACGCGATGTACGAGATGATCGAGGTCGTGGACGACGCCCTTCCGAAAACGCATCCCCGCTATCTGATGGGGGTCGGCTTCCCCGAAGACCTCATCGAAGCGATTCGCCGGGGTGTGGACCTGTTCGACTGCGTGGCGCCGACCAGGATGGGGCGGAATGGCGCGGTGTTCACGAGAGACGGTCGGCTGAACATAAAGCGCACCGAATTTCGCACCGATCCCAAGCCGCTCGACCCGGATTGCGACTGCGCCGCCTGCACGAGATTCAGCAGGGCCTACCTTCGCCACCTTTTCGTCTCGGACGAGATACTCGGGCTGCGCCTCCTCTCCCTGCACAATGTACATTTCCTGCTGTCGCTCGCGCGCTCGGCGCGGCAGTCGATACAGAGAGGCGATCTCGATCAGTGGTCGGGCGAGTGGCTCGCACGCTACCGCACGACGTCACCGCTCGCAGTCCTGGAAACTACTCGCAACCACTCCCGATTTTGACATATGGCAAGCAATCCAATTCTCGGCTCCATTTTCATGTATGGCGCGATCTTCGCGATCTTCTACTTCATTCTCATCCGGCCGCAGGCCACTCAGCGCAAGAAGCACGACGAGCTGGTGCGCAATCTCAAGAAGGGCGATGAGATCGTGACCAACGGCGGGCTCGTCGGCGAAGTGCTCTTCATCAAGGAGAAGGGCGGCGACGACAAGTCCGGTGGCATGGACGACCGCGTCACCATCAAGTCCGGCGAAACTCGCGTCATCATCGAGCGTGGACGCATCGCGAAAATCAACAGGCCGGCGTCGGCCTCCAACGTGACCGCCGGGTGAGCATCCTCGACATACGGGTCCTGGGCGACCCGGTTCTTCGCAGGCCGACGACAGCGGTCATCGAGGTCACGGACGAGTTGCGCGGGCTCATCGCCAACATGTTCGAGACAATGTACGCCGCCGAAGGCATCGGCCTCGCCGCACCACAGGTGGGGCGCAATGAGAGAGTGGCTGTCGTCGACGTCGAGGGCAGCAAGTTCACCCTCGTCAATCCCAGAATCATCTCCACCCAGGGCATCAGGAAGGAAAAGGCGGAGGAAGGCTGTCTCTCGATTCCCGATATTTACGGAGATGTCGAGCGGCCGTTCACCGTAACGATTCGAGCGATCGACGAGAACGGAGAGGAGTACGAGGCCACCGGCACCGAGCTGCTTGGCCGCTGCTTCCAGCACGAGATCGATCACCTCGATGGAAAGTTGTTCATCGACTACCTGAGTCCGCTGAAGCGCAAGGCCGCGATGGCGACGTGGGAGAAGACGAAGGCGAAATATCCCGGCTTGATCAGGAGGGTGCGCACTGAAATAAAGGGCGCGCACCATCGCGAGACGGAGATGTAGGTGCGCGTCGCATTCTGGGGAACGCCGGAGTTCGCCGCGCCGGCGTTGCGCGCGCTGGTCGGGGAGGGTTTCGAGGTCGTGGGTGTCGTTACGCAGCCCGATAAGCCGCAGGGCAGATCGCGCGAGATAATTCCCTCGCCGGTTAAGCAGATCGCCATCGACGAAGAGATTCCGCTGTTCCAGCCGAAGAACGCGCGCGACCCCGAGCTGTTTGACAAGCTCAAGGGCGTCAAGCCGGATATCTCAGTGGTGGTGGCGTACGGGCACATCCTGCCGCAGACGATCATCGACCTTCCGAAGCTGGGAACACTGAACATCCATGCGTCCCTGCTGCCGGCGCTCCGGGGCGCCGCGCCGATCCAGGCGGCGATTCGCCAGGGTTTGACCCAGACGGGAGTGACTGTCATGAGAGTGGTTTCCGCGCTCGACGCCGGCCCCATCCTTCTCCAGTCCGATACGCCGATCTTCGAGGACGAGACGTACGGCGAGCTTCAGGTGCGTCTCTCGGAGCTGGGGGCGCTCACGCTGGTCGAAGCGATGACGCTCGTCTCGTTGGGCAAGGCGAAAGAAACACCCCAGGATGATTCGCGCGCGACCTACGCGTCGAAGGTGACTCGCGAGTCGTCGCGCATCAATTGGAAGGACAGTGCGCTCGAGATCTCGCGACTCATTCGCTCTTCCGATCCCAAGCCGGGCGCGTTTACAACGACGCCCAAGGGCGATGTCAAGCTGTTCGGCCCCAAGGTGATGGACGGCATCAAGGGAAAGCCCGGAGAGGTCCTGAAGACGACCGGCGAGCTGGTGATCGCATGCGGACTCGACGCGCTTCGCATCAGCGGCGTACAGCCGGAGGGAAAGAGCCGGATGCTGGCGCACGAATGGGCGCGCGGGCGGGGCACAGCGGTCGGCGACAGGTACGGGGTGTGACCAGTGTCCCAGTAAAAGCACCGATCGAGGAGCTGCCGACCATACACGCCGTCACCAACGACGAGATCATGCTTCGCCCCGGCTTCCTCCGGAAAGCCATGGGCATCATGCGCGTGCTCGGCGACAAAGGAGCGATTCACATCCGGTCCCAGCTCCTCGACTCGCCAACTCTCTACGGGCTCACCCTCGCGCTGCTCGAGCTGAACGAGCAGACCAAGTGCTGGTGCATCGTCAACGATCGGGTGGATATAGCGCTCGCCTGCGGGGTTCAGGGAGTTCAGCTCACGCACAAGTCCATTGCCGTGCCCGACGTGCAGGCGATCGCACCGGCGCTGCGGATCGGCGCCAGCGTTCATTCTCCGGACGAGGCGCGCGACGCCGAGCAGGCTGGGGCGGACTGGTGCGTCGCCGGCCATGTGTTCGAGACGCCGTCTCACCCTGGCCTCCCGCGGCGCGAGAGCAGCTTCATCAACGATGTCGTTGCGGCGGTGAGCTTTCCGGTGATCGCGATCGGCGGGATCAGGCCCGAGCACGTCCGCTCGCTCGTCCATCGGGGCGCGCACGGGGTCGCCGCCATTCGTGGAATCTGGAACGACGAGAATCCCGAACTCGCGGCGAGCCGCTATCTTTCACAGGTATGACGGAGTCGGGCGGGATTGTGACGGAAGCAGTGGCGGGAGAGGTCGTACTTACTGTGAACGGATCCGAGCGGCGTGTTCCGGACGGTTGGTCGTTGGCTGATCTCCTCGCATCACTGAAGCTCGACGCACGCACTGTCGTGATCGAGCGCAATGGAACCATTCTGCGCGAACGTTCCTCGTTTGCGTCGCTCGAGCTCGCCGCGGACGATTCGCTCGAGATCGTGCACTTCGTCGGCGGAGGCTGAGAGTACGCGATGGCGCACGCCGATCTGATTTCTGCCGCAACTCTTACCGACCCGCAGCCACTGGTGATCGCTGGGCGCGAGTTTCGCTCGCGCCTGATGGTCGGCACCGGCAAGTACTCGTCGAACGCCCAGATGATCGAAGCAATCGAAGCGTCGGGCGCGGAAGTCGTCACAGTAGCCGTGCGTCGCGTCGACCTCGATCGCTCGAAGGATGAGGCAATTCTGCATCATCTCGATCCGGATCATTACTTCCTGCTCGCCAACACCGCCGGCTGCTACAATGCGAGCGACGCCATTCGCTACGCCCGGCTCGCGCGCGCCGCCGGATTCAACGAGTGGGTGAAGCTCGAGGTCATTGGCGACCAGCAGACCCTGCTTCCCGATACGCTCGGACTTCTCCAGGCGACGAAGACCTTAGTGGATGAAGGCTTCAAGGTGCTGGCGTACACCAACGACGATCTCGTCACCGCGCTCAAGCTCGAGGACGCCGGCGCGGTTGCGGTGATGCCTTTGGCGTCGCCGATCGGATCCGGACTGGGCATGCTGAATCCTTATGCGATTCGCACCATCAAACAGCGGCTCTCGGTCCCCGTGATCGTCGACGCTGGCGTGGGTACTGCGTCCGATGCCTGCGTCGTAATGGAGCAGGGCGTCGATGGAATTCTCATGAATACCGGCATTGCCGCGGCGCAGGATCCGGTTCGCATGGCTGCCGCGATGAAGGGAGCTGTCGAAGCGGGAAGGCACGCGTATCTCGCCGGGAGAATGCCACGGCGCGAGGTCGCTGTTCCCACCTCTCCCACCACCGGAATGCTCGGCGCATGAACACCACCGTTGCAACTGTCGGTGGAGTCACCGCCGCGCGCGCGGTAGCGGCGGAGATCTGCGTCGATCTCCGGCGCGGAGAGTTTCTCGACCAGTCGTTCGAGCGTCGCATCGGTCCGCTCGATGCGCGCGACCGGCGCTGGACGCGCGAGCTCGTCTACGGAATGCTGCGCAACCGCGCCGGAATCGACACGATCCTCGCCGAGCGGGTGCGCGGTGGACTGGCGCGCCTCGATCCCGATGTGATCGATCTCCTCAGGCTCGGCGTCTATCAGCTGCTGAATATGGGGAGTGTGCCGGCCTACGCCGCGATTGCTCAGACCGTAGAGTTGGCGAAGCGCCGGCATGGAATGGGCGCGAGCAAGCTCGTGAATGCTGTGCTGCGACGCACCGATCGGGAGCGCGAGCTGCTCAACACCGCGCCACCACCAGCGGACGCGGTCGATGCGCTGGCGCTCAAGTACTCGCATCCACGCTGGCTCATCGCGCGGTGGATCGAGAGGTGGGGCGAGCAGGATACCGAGCGGTTGCTGACGCTCAACAACGCCGACGCTCCGATCGCGATCCGGCCGTACGGAATCGTGCGTGAGCAACTGGAAGCGATGATGGAAGCGGCGGGCGTTCACGTCGCCGACGCGCCGTACGCGCGCGACAGCATCGCGATATCCGGCGGCACGACGTTCACGGAGCTTGGTGCATTCAAGAAGGGGTTGTTCTTTGTTCAGGATCCGGCCGCGACGCTGGTGACCGAATACGCGGCGATACCCACTGGCGTGACTGTCGCCGATCTGTGCGCGGCTCCCGGCGGAAAGGCGCTCGAGCTCTCTCGCACCGCTGGTGCCGTGGTCGCCAGCGACAAATCGTTCGGCCGGCTCCAGCGTCTGCTCGCCAATCAGCGCCGGCTGGAGAACGTGAATCTCCTCCCCTTCGTCGGGGACGCGCGTAATCCCGCGATTCGTCCAGTCGATGCGGTGCTGATCGATGTGCCGTGCACAGGGACGGGCACATTCCGCCGGCATCCCGATGCGCGGTGGCGCATCAAGGTATCGGACATCGCCGTGATGTCCGCGCTTCAGAAGCTGATTCTCAGAGCGGCGGCGAAGGTCGTGAAGCCCGACGGACTGTTGATCTACAGTACGTGCTCGCTCGAGCCCGAGGAGAACGACGCGCAGGTGGATTCTTTCCTCTCGGATAATCTGAACTGGATTCTGGAGCCGCCCGCCGAAGGAACCGTCGCTCCCGAGCTGCTCGATGGCGGGCGGCTGCGCGTCCTTCCGCAGCGTCACGGCACCGATGGAGCATTCGCCGCGCGCTTGCGCAGGGTCAACTAGATGAACTGGCGCGCGCTTCCTCGGCGTGCGTTCCCATACCTGATTGCTGCGGCCGGCGGATTTCTCATAGCCTATACCGCGGTGTTCCTCTTTGCATTTCCGGCAGAGGTGCTGCCAGATGATGGAATTCTTCCGAACGTTGTCGGGAAGACGTTCGAGGATGCGGCAGCCAATCTACAGAAGGCGGGATTCCCGGCGCAGCACGGTGAGTCGCGATTTCACAAGACGATTAAGGCCAACATCGTGCTGCAGGAAGACCCTCCCGCCGGCAGCAGACAGAAGCGCGGCACGGCTGTCGTCCTCGCGCTGAGCGCCGGGCAAAAAGCCGCCGAAGTTCCCGTGACGACGAACATGTCGCAACAACAGGCCCGCATCTCGATCGAGAACACGGGTCTCACGATGGGGAACGTCAGCGAGCAGCTGTCGGATGCCCCGCGCGGACTCGTGATCGGCACGTCGCCCCCTGCTGGCACGAAGGTCGAGTTGCCCGGCACCGTGGACATCGTGCTGAGCAAAGGACCCGCGACCGTGACGGTGCCCGACTTCTACGGGCGGAACCTCGGCGAGGTGCGCTCAATGGTCGAGCAGATCGGACTCCGCATTGCCGGAGTTTCTCGCGACACGAGCTCGCTCCAGCCGGAGAACACGGTGATCAGACAGCTGCCCGCCGCCGGGCAAAGCATTGCTGCCGGTGGGCCGGTCAGCCTCACCGTCTCTCACTTCCCTCCACCGCCTTCGATCAGGATCGACACCGGCACCAGCGCGCATCCTCCGCCTCCGTTGCCACTGCCCGTTCCGGAATGAGCGTTCGCATCGCGCCATCGATCCTGAGCGCCGACCTTTCCAAGCTCGCCGACGAGATCGCGATGCTCGAGGAGGGCGGCGCCGACTGGATTCACGTCGATGTGATGGACGGCCGCTTCGTTCCGAATCTCACCTTCGGCGCCAAAGTGATCGAGTCGGTGCGTAAGCTCACCAAATTGCCGATCGATGTGCATCTGATGGTCGTCCAGCCGGAGAACTACTTCGAGAGCTTCGCCGCGGCGGGCGCGAACGGAATGTCGATCCATACTGAGGTGTCGCCACATCTGCAGCGCCAGCTCAATCACATTCGAGAGCTCGGGTGCCGAGCCGGCGCGGTAGTAAATCCGGCGACGCCACTCACGGCCGTGAGCGAGGTCATCACCGATCTCGATTTGCTCCTGGTGATGACGGTGAATCCCGGCTTCGGCGGGCAAAAGTTCATCAAGGGCTCAGTGGACAAGGTTCGCCGCGCGCGGGAGTTGCTGGCCGAGAATGGCAGCAAGGCATTTCTGGAAGTGGACGGCGGTATCGACCGCAAGACGATCAGGTCGGTGTGGGAGGCTGGCGCCAACACTTTCGTTGCCGGCAACGCCATCTTCGGCGCGAAGAATCCCAAGGCCGAGATCGGCGAGCTTCGCTCCCGCTGCACGGTAGAAGTATGACGGGCAGGAAGCAGCTCGCGATCGGGGCTCTCGTCATCGGCGTGGTGTGCGCGGTCGCCTACGGTGCGACGCGTTATCTCCGCCATGAGCTCTTCCCTGTCCAGGTGGGGAGCAAGGCCCCCGAATTCCGGGCGCTCACCCTCGATTCGATTCCAAAGGAAAAAAGCCTCGCCGAGTATCGCGGCCAGGTTGTGATGATCAACGTCTGGGCGACCTGGTGCCTGCCGTGCCGGGTGGAAATGCCGAGCATCGAGGCACTGCACAAGGCGTACGGGCCGAAGGGATTGAAGATCGTGGCGGTCAGCATCGACGATCCCGGCACTGATTCGGGTATTCGCGCATTCGCGAAGCAGTACGGGCTGACCTTCGAGATCCTGCACGACCCCAAAGGTCAGATTACCGATCTCTACGACATCAGCGGTTATCCGGAGACGTTCATCGTCGGCCGGGACGGCGTGATCAGGAAAAAGCTGATATCGGCGACGGATTGGAATTCGCCCGAGGCGCGTGCACTGGTGGACAGGCTTCTGGCGGAGCGCACCGAGTAATCGTGACGCGCATTCTGGGAATCGAGACATCCTGCGACGAGACATCCGCGGCGGTTCTCGAGGGGAAGGGAGACCAGGTCACGCAGAAGTCCCTCGTGATTCTGTCGCAGGACGTCCATCGCGTGTTCGGCGGAGTCGTCCCGGAGATCGCATCACGCGCGCATCTCACCAGCATCGTTCCGGTGGTCGAGCGCGCGATCGAAGAGGCGGGGATCGAGCTCGATGATCTCGATGCCGTCGCCGTCACCAACACGCCTGGACTGGTGGGAGCGCTGCTCGTTGGAGTCAGCTACGGCAAGGCGCTGGCGTTTTCGCGCGGGATCCCGCTGCTAGGAATCCACCACATGGAAGGACACCTCTTCGCGGCAGCGCTGGAGCATCGCGATGCCGTTCCGCCGTTCACTGCGCTCCTGGTCTCAGGTGGTCACACGCTGCTTCTGGACGTAGAGGCCTGGGGGAAATACAGGCTGCTGGGGGCGACGCGCGACGACGCGGCCGGCGAAGCATTCGACAAGGTGGCGAAGCTACTCGGTCTTCCGTATCCGGGCGGACGCTACGTCGAGCAGCTCGCCGGCGCGGGAAATCCAAAGCGCTTCCACTTCGCGCGTCCGATGGTGCGAAGGAACGCGCTGCCACGGGACGACGACTATTATGCCTTCTCGTTCAGCGGTCTCAAGACGGGCGTGCTCAACGCCGTTCGCGCGTCGAAAGACATCGATGCCGACAAAGCGGATATCGCCCGCGCATTCCAGGATTCGCTGATTGATACTCTGGTCGAGAAGACCTGGCGCGCCGCAAATGCTTTTTCCCGACAGCGGGTCGTCGTCGGGGGCGGCGTTGCTTGCAACCGAACACTCGCTGCCATGATGCGAACGAGACTCGAGCCCGAGGGTATGACCGTCTTCACCCCGAGTCCGCGCCTCGCCACCGACAACGCCGCCATGATTGCCCGCGCCGCATTTTACAGATTCGAGCAGGGCGAACGGGCCGGTCTCGACCTCAACGCCTACGCCAGCAGCCCTATCCCGGGCCTTGTCGCAGCCTAGATTCACACCATGCAAAAGATTTTCGCTTCGATAGTCCAGCAACCCCTCTCGTACGATGTCGGCCCGCTCCAGCTCACCGGATTCGGACTGGCGGTCCTGATGGCATTCGTGATTGCCCAGATCACCGCGCAGCGTGAGCTGGCGCGCCGTGGTCACGACCCCGAGCCCATCGGCGACGTCGTCTTCGCCGCGGTCGTCGGCGGACTCCTCGGCGGCAAGATCTATTACGCCATTCTCATGCACGACGTGAGCGCGCTACTGAGCAGAGCCGGTTTCGTGTTCTGGGGCGGATTGATGGGTGGAATGCTCGCCTCCTATATCGTGATTCGCCGGAAGCATCAGAGCTTTACGCGGATCAGCGATGTCGCCGCGCCGGCACTCGCCGCCGCGTATTCCATCGGCCGCACCGGATGCTGGGCAGTCGGTGACGATTACGGGCGGCCGTGGAACGGACCATGGGCGGTAAGCTTTCCCAACGGTGCGCCGCCTTCGACCGTCGCGAACATGACGCAGCTCTTTCACATCACGCCGCCGCTTGGCAGCTCGCCAAACCAGGTCCTCTCCGTCCACCCGACGCAGCTCTACGAAGTCGCGCTCGGCTTCGTGATGTTCCTGATTCTCTGGCGCTTCCGCGATCACAAGCACGCGGAGGGCTGGCTGTTTGGGCTGTATTGCGTGCTCGCGGGGATCGAGCGGTTCATCATCGAGTTCGTCCGCGCCAAGGACGATCGTTTTTTTGGCCCGTTTACGACGGCGCAGGGAATCGCGGTTTTGTTCGCGATTGGTGGCGCCGTATGGATGTATCTTCGCCGGAGTCCACATGCAGACGCACCAGGGATTTACGCCGAGGCTCAGGCAGCTTAGACGGCCGTCTTGGCTAGGCCGACTACGTTTGGGCCACCTCTCAACTGCGAGAAGAGCTAGGTGGGGGGTGCGAGGTGCTAGGTATGGGGTTGGAGGTAGAAGCGCATTGAAGTCGGGACGTGCGTTGATTTTGGCGGGTGCGATCGTCTCCGTCCTTTCGGCTTGTGCTGCGGTGGAGCCGACGATTGCGGCTGAACCCGGCGTTGTGTTTTCACTGCCGGTCGGCAAGACTGCCGTGATCAACGGTAGCGGAACCAGGATCAGGTTCGATGAGGTGCGCAACGATTCGCGCTGTCCCGCTGACGTGACTTGCGTCTGGGCGGGCGATGCCGAAGTCGTCGTCACGATCTCGAGAAACGGATCGCCTGACGAAACCAGGATTCTTAGCTTCATTCCTCCGAAAAACGAAACGACCTCGGGAGATCTGAGAATTCGCCTGGCGGACCTGGCGCCGGTGCCGCGACAGTCGGACGGCAATGCGCCCCGCGCCTACGTGGTGCAGCTGGTCGTCAACCGGACCTGATGGGATCCTAGAACAGCATGAACCGATTCAGCGTGAATGCAGCCGCGCTCATCGAGTCCGCCCGAGTGGGGGCGGACTCGTTGCGTACCAACCCCATGCGCACCACGCTTTCCACGACGGGAGTCATCATCGGCGTGGCGGCGCTCGTCGCGGCATTTTCCATCACGGATGGAGTCGATCTCTGGGCGCGGGCGCTGATTGCTCGGGAGAGCAGCGTTCAGGACGTTGCGATCACGCCGCGGACGAGCACGATCGTCGCGGGACGAACGATCCCTCTCAGCGGATATCCCGTCCTCACTTCCGAAGATGCTGAGCGCGCGAAGAATGAAGTCCCGGGCGTGGCGCAATACGCGCTGACGCTCACCGGAAGCGCGCCCGTGGAATATCTGGATCGCCGCGCGACGGCGCTTCTGACATTGAGCACGGCGAGCCTCGCCGATTTCACGTCGATCGAAGTTCTGGCCGGCCGTTTTTTTACGCCCAGCGAAGTCATGCACTCCGCACCCGTGATCGTGCTCGGGCACCGCCTGGCCGAAGAGCTCGCCGGCGGTCGTGACGCGCTCTGGCTCATTGGCCGAGCGATCAAAGTGAGCGGACGCAAACGCGAAGTTGTGGGAGTGCTCGCTCCACCGGCAGTTGGACCGGAGCCCGATCTTGCCGCGTTCGCGCCGATTCGTGGCGGTGAGTCACTGCTCGAGCCCTCGCGCGATCCGCGATTGCCGACGCTGCGGCTCAAGGCGCACAGCATCGAAGCGGTCGACACGCTGCGGGTTCAGGCCGTCAACTGGCTGGCGGAGCGGTACGGTACACGTGTCGAGAAGCTGAATGTCGAAGTTGGAACTCAACGCCTCGAGAACACGCGCCAGGCAATGTTGTTGACGAAACTTCTGCTCGGCTTGCTGGCGGGATTGATACTCGCCGTCGGCGGAATCGGAATCATGAACGTGCTGCTCGCCGCAGTGGCGGAGCGAACCAGAGAGATCGGAATCCGCAAAGCCGTCGGCGCGCGCAGAGCGGACATCCAAATGCAGTTCCTGGTGGAATCGGTAACTGTGACGTTAGCCGGAAGCGCGATCGGCTTTGTCGTGGGAATTATCATCGCTCAGGCGGGGACCGCTGGATTCCGTCTCTGGGCGCACGCGCCGATCTATCCAGTAATGCATCTCAGCACCGGCCTCCTCGCCGCTGGCTCGGCGATCGCAGTGGGGCTGGTTTTCGGAACCTATCCCGCGCGTAGGGCGGCCGAGCTCGCGCCCGTTGAGGCTATCGCGCGGGAGTGAATCCCTGCGCGAGGCGCATGAGTCGCGTCCCCAGGAAACCCGGGACAAGCCGGTTTGCCCCCGTTAATGGAACCGGCTGGACCTCGCTGATCGCCAACCACAGTCCGTGCAGGGTCTGGCGTGGGATGCCGATCGTCAATTGCTGCGTGCCCGGCAAGGCGAGTGAAAACGGCTCGAGAACGATCGATGCTTGCTCGTCGAACGTCGCGACGCTGCATGTCGCACTCTTGGCGTAGGGCGGAAGAGGGAAGTTGCAGGTCTGACTGGTGGCGGTGATCAGGCTCGTGATGCTCCCCGACGGCGAGCTCCAGAGATTGTTCCCCCCTTCCAGGTAAATCGCAAACGCAGGCACGCCGTTCAGCGGCGTCGACGCCAGACCGAAATTCACGGTACCCGCGTCGGTGGCGATGAAAATCATCCGATCGGGCACTAGCGTCGCCGAATGCGCCTGCCAGAGGATGACCGCCGTCCCCAGGGCGGGGGGCGTGCACTGTCCGGGTGTGGGAGGAACCAGAGGGGTGAAGAGGTTTTCCAGGCACGTTCCAGTTGGGAACGTTTCCCTGAGACCGAGGGCGAACATGGTTTGCGCGGCGCCGTCTATCGTGACATTGACCTGATCGAGCACCCCGATGCCGCCGAATAATGCGTTAGGATCGGTGGGCGTTGTCGGCGACCCGGTCCCGCCCATGCTCTGCAACCCGAGCGCGAGACTCTGGAGGGCTGTGCTTGAATCGACGTGACCGGGGCCGGTGGAATCACTGCCGCACCCCGACATCATCGTTGCCGCCACGAATATTCCGAGCGCGGGAACGATGCGCGCTTTATGGAGAGTCATTGTGCACCATTACGGAAAAGGGAGACATCCAGGGGGCAGGAACATCGCCCGCCAGATTCCAGGAAAAACTAACGCCCGTTCACGTGTCTGGCATCACGACGAATGATCGTGGACCATTCGCCAGCCCGCCGGAGTGCGGACCCAAATCGTTGTGAACCAACCACTTCGGTTGGACACTCCTTCTCCGACCAGAATGTACTGCCCCGTCACGATCGCCTGATTCGGGCCGATCGGCCGGATCTCCAGATGGTCGTAAGTAAGGGTCTGGAGCGGACGGCCCGTGCGCCAGTATCCCGCGCGCATCTGACCCTCGATTCCCCGCACCCCGCGCACGAGTCCGGTTCGGCCCATCGCCGTCGCCGAATCCACATAGGCCGAGAGGTAGACCGGAAGCTCCCCGCGATTCCATCCGGCAGCACTCGTGTTCAGCACTGCTCTGATGGCGCCGGCATCCGCCGCATACTGAGGAGAGACCTTAACGGGAGTCACATTGCCACTACCGGGCGCCGGGCCCCTGTGACGGGAGCACGCCGCCAGAACGGCGGCCACCAATAACACCGAACAGCCTCGCATCATTTTTCGGGGCCGAGTCGCAGACTCGTGCCCCACGGATCGGTCAGAACCCATTCGCCATTCTCCTCTTTCACGGGATAACCAGCTGCCTGCACATGGCGCGCCGCTTCCTCGGCGTCCTCTTTCGTGGGGACGATTATCTCCCACTCGAGCAAGCGCGCATCCGCGTCCGTCGCGGGCGGCGCGCCGCGGGCCCAGGTATTCGTTCCGAGATGGTGGTGATAGCCACCAGCCGACATGAACAGCGCGCCGGGATAGCTCCACACGACCTTATCAAACCCCAGCGCGTTGTGATAGAACGCCTCGGCCTTCGCGATGTCGTCGACGTAGAGGTGCACGTGACCGAGCACAGTGCCAGCCGGCATTCCCGTCCAGGGCTCGCCACGCGCGGAGCCCACGAGATCGTCGACGTCGAGATGATTTGTCGTCATGTGCAGCTGCCGCTCGTCATAGCGCCACGCGTCGCGCGGGCGATCCGCGTATACCTCGATGCCAAGACCGTCGGGATCGGTGAGATAGATGGCTTCGCTCACGAAGTGGTCAGACATTCCGGCGTAGACACCGATCTCGGCCAGATACGCGACGAAGCGTCCGAGTGATGCGCGATCGGGCAACAGAATCGCAAAGTGGTAAAGGCCGAGCAGTCCGCGCTTCGGCACCGGCCGCGCGCTCCTGAGGTGACGCAGGTGAACTATCTCACGATTCTCGTCGTGCGGACCGAGACTCACCGAGTCGGTCGTGCGGCGGATCACTCTCATTCCGAGCACCTTCTCGTAGAAAGCGAGCGATCGCTCGAGATCCGCGACCTGCAGTCGGACTCTGCCGAGGTGCGTCGACTCGGGCAGGCGGTATCCTTTCGGACGGATTCCGTGGTGCTCGTCTGCTTTTGCCGGCATCTGCCTGGTTGTCATTTTGGTTCTCCGCGATTGCAAGCGACAAGCGGCAAATGCTACGCCTGTGGACCTTCCGCTTCCTGCTTGTGGCCAGGCCAGAACGTTCTGACCGTCGCGAAGATCAGCAGGATTATGAGAATCCCCTGAGCGGTGAGTGTCTCGACGCTCGGATAGATACCCATGGCATCGACGTGCGGCCCGCCCGGGATCACGGTAATCCGCATGATATTGCCCTCCTGCAGCTCGCGAATTCCCTTCCCCATGAACACGAACGCCATGTAGTAGAGAAGGATGCTCGTCACCGTAAAGAACGGCCGCATCGGGATTCTCACGCCGTAGCGGTAGAAGAGAGTAAAAACCACGGCCAGTACCGCGAATCCGGCGACGATCCCGAGTGCGAGCGGAACTCCGACGTTGGGTCCTTCGTTGAACAGCGCCTGGTAGAAGAGCGCGGTCTCCGCGCCTTCACGGTACACCGCCAGAAATGCGACGAGCGCGAGCGCCTTGCCGCCGCCGTGCTCGAGCGCAGAATTCACTTTCTCGCGAATGAATTTCTGCCACTTCGCGGCCTCCACCTTCGAGATGAGCCAGTAGCTCACCGAGAAGAGCACCACAACGGCGATCAGCATCGTGGTCGCCTCGACGATCTCCCTGCTAGCCGGCATCGCCGCCAGGAGTGTTTTCATTATGACGGCGGTGGCGAGACTCGCCACCAGCCCTAGCACGATTCCAAGCCAGATCGAGCGTAGTCGTTCGCGATGTCCCGTCTTGATCAGAAGCGCGACTACCGCACCGATCACTAGAATCGCCTCGAACCCTTCGCGCAGAATGATGAGGAAGGACTGGAAAAACGCTTCCCAGTTTCCGGACGGAGCTTGCTGGGTAAGATCGATGACCGAGGGAAGCCCGTCCGCGATCGCATCGCGCGAGCTCTTCGCGCTCGCGATGTCGTTTCGTCTGACGGCTCCTTTGAAGTCGGCGAAGTGGCGCTCCATCGTCGAGACGAGGCCTGGCTTCTTCGCGCGCGCCGGAGTCTCGAGTGGCTCGAACGCGATGTACGCGTCGAAGGCGCGATCACCGGCCTCCGCGGACTTGCCCTTTCGGGCGAAGTCGAGCGCGCTGTCGAGCAGGGCCAGAATCACTGGCGACGCCGTGTCGCCTGGAATCGCCGTTGCGTCCGCGCGCGCGGCTGGCAGACTCAGTTGCTCGCCACGCAGCGAGTAGATGTAGTTGATGACGTTCCACCGCTGCTGCGGCGTCAGAGATGATGCAAACCCCGGCATCGCGGTGCCGCGCACTCCGACGGAGATGACGTTATAGGCGAGCGTCGGCGTTAGCTCGGGGGTGAGTTTTTTTATGCCGATCGCGGGGGGCGGTGTGCTCAGCGTGTGCGCTGCCGGTGCATTGCCGGCTCCCGCCACGCCGTGACACGAAGAGCAGTTCTTGAGAAATAGCGCGTGTCCCTCGGCCGTATCGAGAGGACCCTTTGGAAGATCCATCGCGCCCGCAGTCCCGAGAGAAGTGGCAAAATGCTGATGAAGCTCCCTCACCACCGCCGGCGGCTTTCTTTGCGCGACCGCGGCAATCATGCTGTCGAGGATCGCCCTTGATGCGGCGGCATCGTAGCCGTTGAGGCGGGTTGCGACTTGTTTGGCGTCGGTCAGGAAGCCGTAAGTCTCGTCGAATTCATCCTTTGAGATGAGTTGACCGTGCTCGTCGATCGCTTTCGCATACTCCTCGGCGGCGACACCGACGATGCTCGAAAGACGTTTGGCTGGATTTTCCTGGGCGGGCAGCACACTGGCTGCTATTAGCGACAGAAGCGGGACACCGATCCGTCGCACATACTGATATTTCATTGCCGAGTGAATCTATCCGGATTACGAGAGGAAGCAATCGTGGAGACTGGGGAATAAAACCTACTGCGAGAAGAGCTAGGTGGGGGTAAGACATAACTGCGATAAGAGCTAGGTAGGAGGTTGGAGGTACTAGGTAGGAGGTAGAAGTGCGATATCTAGCGGCTCTACCTCCTTCCTCGCACCTAGTACCTCGCACCCCCCACCTAGCTCTTCTCGCAGTTGATTGTAAGGCAGTTGGTCGTAAGGCAGTTCGTCGCTAGGAGCTGTCCCTGAACGAGTAATCGTTTTGAAGCTCCCGATCGCTAATAGCCGCGCGGACGCCTGTCCTATGCTCGAAGGAGCCAACGAATTCCGGCAGCCGCTCGCTCGTGAACATCCCGCGTGGCAACCCGATCGCCTCGATCGCCGCTTCGATCGCGCCCGGCTCTCCTTCCACCTCGACCAGCACGTCCATGCGCGGGTACGTCTCGAACCGAATGACGGCGCCCGCGAGCTCGTACTGGGAAATATCGCGGTCGATTTCCCATGTGAGCTCGAGCCCAAGCTTCTCGAGAATCTTCTCGAGCGAGTCGAAGTCCTCGACCGGTGACGTGATCTCCTCGCGCATCTTATAGCCGTCCCGCATTTCGGTCGGACCTTTCCAGTCGAGGTAGGTCCTTGTCGACGCGCGGCTCTGGTAGCGACGGGTTCTCAGCATCTCGTCGCGTCCCGTCAGCTTGAGCGAAGCGAAGTCGTAGCGCCTGTCGGAGATCTTCCCCTCGAACGACAGCGATGCCCCCGCCGCCTCGATCTTCTTTTTCCGCTTGGCGAGATCGTCCACAACCGCTTTGAGCTCGACCTCACGCATTGACGATCGACTCGAGTACCTGCTGGGTGTTTTCCAGCGACGAAAAAACGGCGTATGCATCGTGCGCTTCGAGCTGCTCCACCGTGTAGTGGCCGCTGGCGACACCGATCGCCTTCACGCCGAGGGAGCGGCCGCATTCGATGTCGGCGGGAGTGTCGCCGATGACGACCACTCGACCACCCTCGATATCGAGCCCGAGCTTTTCGCTCGCCCTTCTTTGCGCGATTGCCGGAAGCTCGGGCCGGTTTTCGTGATCCGAGCCGAACGCGTTGACTCGAAACCGATCCGGGTTGATTCCTGCCGCCGTGAGCTTGATGCGCGCGCCGGGCTCGACGTTCCCCGTGAGCAGGCCGAGCACGATATCCTCGCGCGGCTCGAGCGCATCGAGCAGCTCGACGACGCCCTTGTGCGGACGCACGTTGAACTTTCCGCTCTTCGCTCCTTCGCGAAGTCCTTCGAGATAGATCTCGATCAAATGGTCCATCCGCGAATCGATGTGGTCATCGGAGTGACCTTCCAGCCGCATAACGTCGCGCACGATCTGCTTGTCGGTCTTCCCGTCGTACCTGTACGCAGGATTCCCGGGCGAGCCGAAGATCGACCCGAGGGCGCGCCGCATCGCGGTGCGTCCCAGTCCCTCTGAACTGAGAAGCGTGCCGTCGATGTCGAACAGGACGAGTCTCATGACCTGGTCAGGAATACACCGGCGATGATCGTCACCGCTCCAATGGCCTGAAAGGGCGTCGGGATCTCACCGAGGAATCCCCACGCCACCAGCAACGCCACGATCGGCTGAAGGTTCGTGTACACAGCGCTGCGAGTAGGACCGAGCACCCGAAGACCGCGATACCAGAAAACGTAGGCGACGCCCATCGAGATGACGCTCGAATAGAAAAGCGCGAGCCATCCGCCGGCTCCGACGCTGGACCAATCGGTGGCAATGAGCGCGGGCGTCGACAAGATGAGTAACGGCACCGCGCCTCCGACCATGGTGACGGCCGACAGCTGGATCACGTCGATCCGTTTCGTGTAAGGCTGCAGCATGATCGTATATGCGGTCCAGCTCAGAACCCCCAGGAAGACAAGGACCGAGCCGAGGAGTGTCGTCTGCCCGCTGGATGATCCCGCGCTTCCCGCTATCACGAGGCCGACGCCGAGCACCGAGAGAGCGATGCCGGCCAGCGTCATCCGCTTCACGTGCTCCATGCCGCGCGCTCTCGCCACGATCGCGATGAACGCCGGCGCGGCACCGACAATGAGGGCCGCGTTTCCAGCGCGAGTGCGCGCGACTCCGTGGACGAAGAAGAGTTGGTAGACACCGTTGCCGATGACGCCGAGAAAGAGGAGCCGAAGCACATCGCGTCGTGGGAGGGCGAATCCGCCGCGCGCGAACGCGAACGCCACCAGAAATGCGGCCGCTGTTGCGACACGAAGTCCGGTAAAAGCAACCGGGTTGAAGATGTGCGTCGCGTACTTCACGACGACGAAATTGATCGCCCAGATCACGGCCATCGCGAACAGGAGAACATCCGTCAGCCCGAACGAAGTGGGCGCGGCCGAATCGTCAACGGCGGGAGGCAAACCAACTGATTCTGTCATCGCCGAAAGCTAGCCGGGCAAGGCGCGACGCGGCTACTTTGGTCTTATGCACATTTCGTTCGCCGTCTTCGCCGACGCCGCCAACCTGTCGCAGGAGGGAAAGCTCAATATCCTGGGCGTCTTCGATGCCGTCCAGGTGGCGGGCCTGCCGACGATCCACCCACGCACTCACTTCATCGTCCGGCTCAAAGCCAACGGCGACGATGTCGGAACGCACAAGCTCGCTTTCCGCTGGCTGAGTCCGCGCGACGAAGAGCTTTGGTCTTCAACGGGCGAGATGAACGTCGCGCCGGCGCCGAACCCGGTGTTCGAGGTCGATCTGCCGATCATCGCGGTGGTGGATCTTCCGCTCAACATGGTCGGGCAGTACACGATGCAGGTCACGCTCGACGACGAGCCGACCGCGGCTGCGCGACTGTTCGTCAACGGGCCGCCCCAGCAGGGGCTGATGACCGGGGCGCCCAATGGGATGGTCAGCTAGGACGCTGAGGACTACGGACTAACGGCTGAGGACTGCGGGCCAACTACAATTGCGAATCGCAGACTGACTACGGATTGGGACACTAACTGCGAGCTACGGACCAGGCCTCAATCCGAAGTAGGTCTCCCAATCCGCAGTTAGTCTGCGATCCGCAGTAGCGGTTGGCTCGCAGTCCTCAGCCGTTTGTTCGCAGTCCTCAATCCCCTGACAAGATTCTCCGCGCGAATCGGTATCGCTTAAGCAGGAGATCCGTGTATTCATCCCCACTCTCCAAGTCATCAACAGCGTAGCCTCCGCGGCCGAGCGCGAGGTGCACCACTTTCATCCCGCCCAGCGAGATCGCGACGTGCGTGATCTTTCCGTCCGGCTCGTCGGAGAAAAGGAGAAGATCGGCGGTACGGAGATCCCGCATCGACTTGACGGCTTTGCCCGTCGTCGCCTGCATCCACGCATCGCGCGGAACGTTCACTCCGTGCAGGTGAAACGAGCTCGACACCAACCCCGAGCAGTCGCAGCCCCAGGGCGTCAGTCCTCCCCACTCGTACGATGTGCCCTCGAAGAAAGTCATCGCCGACGCGGTGATGGAGTCGGCCGCCGGCGGAAAGGCTTTGCGCCGCTCGTCGAGAGTCATCGCCAGTCCGCCGAACCGCTCCTGACCTTCGGTGACCAGCGCGCCCAGCGGCAGCTTGCGGGTGGCGCCGTGCTCATCGCGAACGGTGCAGCCGAGGGAGAGCGGACGCGGATCATTCCATCCGGTATGCGACAGCGAGGGAACCGGCTCCGGCATCGTGACCACGTAACCCTGATGAATCCAGCCGGGGTAGCCATCCGCGCCTTTTACGTGGAGCCAGAGCCCGCTGCGTTCGACGACCTCCGCGATATGGCCGTGGAGCAGCTGTGACACCTGCGTTGTTCTTACATCGGGCTCACACAGCATCGGCGCGATCGCCGCGACGGCCGTGACGTGTTCGTTCAATGCTCCGGCCAATCGATCTTCGTCGAATTGTTGGGCGTCATCGGCGGCT
>JBGQIT010000008.1:0-19988 GCA_041498575.1 Gemmatimonadaceae bacterium | reverse complement strand
GGAACAACAGACGATGGGAAAGCTGCTGCAGCTGCGGCAGGCGACGATGGGCGCGGGCGGCGACAGCAAGCTCCAGCTCGAGGTTCTGGAAAAGAGTCTGAGCACGCTGATGGTGATTTTCCGCGGAGTGTCGCGGCTCGTGGGTCAGGCGCCTTCTCAGGACTACGAGGAGCTGACGCGCTCGCTGGCGCAGCGCGCCGGATTCTCGCCGGACCCGTTCGTGAAGGTGATTCGTCACGTGCGCGGAACGGAGACGATTCCGCGCGAGGGTGCCGCCGGGATTCTGGAGGGATATCTGGCGGCGATGGAGCGGTTGGTGGCATATCTCAATGAATTCAGAGGGTAAATTGCTGTGGGCTTTGGCCGCACAGAGTGTCGTCAATCTCCACTTAGAGGATAGATCAAAATGAGGCTACGCAAGGGGCTATGGCTTTCCCCACTGATCCTGGTTTTGGCAGGCTGCGGGTACAATCAGATACAGCGGTACGATGAGAATGCGCAGCAGGCGAAGCAGCAGATCTCGGTGCAGCTGCAGCGGCGGGCGGACCTGGTGCCGAATCTGGTCAACACCGTGAAGGGTTATGCGCAGCACGAGGAGGCTGTCTTCACGCAGGTCGCTCAGGCGCGGGCGGGGTTGGCGGGCGCGATCCAGACTGGCGACCCCCAACAGATGGCGACCGCCAACGGCCAGCTCACTGGAGCGCTCGGCAGGTTGCTCGCAATCGCGGAGGCGTATCCCCAGCTCAAGGCAGATCAGGGGTTCCTGCGTCTCCAGGACGAGCTGACGGGAACCGAGAATCGGATCGCGACCTCGCGAAACGACTATAATCAGGCGGTTCAGACATATAACACGTATATCCGAACCTTCCCGCAGGCGATAACAGCGAAGGTGATCGGCGCCAAGCCGAGGACGTATTTCGAGGCTGCTCCGGGAAGCGAGGCGCCGCCCACGGTCGACTTCGGGACGAGGCCGACCCCGCCGACGACGACCCCCGCGGGTCCCAAGAAGCCGTAAACGATTAAGCAGGTCCGTAAACGGTGAACGACAATCCGTAAACGGTGAACGAATCGGACAAGAAACGCCGGCTTTTGGCCGGCGTTTTTTGTCTTGGAAAAGAGAAAATCACGCGTACCTGAGGTGCCAATTAGCATCCTTTGGTCTTGACACCTCATGTCATCACCCGTAAATAGTGGCCACCAGAACACCAAGCAGAGTCCCTTCAACTCTGCCGGGCTCGCTGCGCCTGTGCCGCGAACCTCACCCATCCAAGCTGGAGAACAGGCATGAAAAGGATTCGCTCGTCAGTATTCTCACTGTTGTTGCTGGTGCTCGTAAGCGCCAGCGCCTTTGCACAGACTCGCCGCGTAAGCGGACGCATTACTGTCGAGGGCAGCGGGGAACCGATCGTTGCAGCGAGTGTCAACCTCGTTGGAACTTCGGTCGGCACCTACACCGACGATCAGGGCCGCTTCTCCCTGAACGTGCCCGATGGCCCCGCGACGCTTCGCGTCCGGCGCATCGGCTACACACAGAAGACGATTGCAGTCCCCGCTGGCGCGACCGACGCCAATGTGTCGCTCGCTCGCGACGTGCTGCAGCTCGAGACGCAGGTCGTCACCGGTACGGCGACGACAGTATCGAGCGTCAACGCGGCTAACGCGGTTACGGTCATCTCGGGCGAGAAGCTTAATCGCGCACCGGCCCAGACGATCGACTATGCCCTTCAGGGCAAGATTCCGGGCGCTGTCGTCACGCAGAACTCCGGCGCGCCGGGCGGAGGTGTTCAGGTTCAGCTTCGTGGCGTCTCCACGATCAACTCGAGCTTCCTCCCGCTCTATGTGATCGATGGCGTTATCGTTGACAACTCGTCGATCGCCAACGGCATCAACGCGATCACCGAGGCCGGGGGCGGAAACTTCCCCTCGACCCAGGACCAGCGCGTCAACCGTACCGCCGACATCAACCCGAACGACATCGAGAGCATTCAGGTGCTCAAGGGACCCTCGGCCAGCTCGATCTATGGATCGAGAGGCACGAACGGCGTAATCATCATTACCACGAAGCAGGGACAAGCGGGAAGGACGCAGCTCGACCTGACGCAGCGCTTCGGTACCGCGCGCATTTCGAACAAGATCGGAGAGCGTTGCTTCGGGTCCGGACAGGAATTCGCTGACTGGAATGGCAGTACCACCCCCGCGGCGATCGCTGCTGATATCGCGGCATACGACGCCGCCACCACGAAATGCCACGACTACGAGCAGGAGCTCTACGGCGAGCACCCGTTCAACTACCAGACGATTGGCTCGCTGCGCGGTGCGACACCGGGAGGCACCAACTACTTCGTGTCGGGACTCGTGCAGCACGACGGTGGTCTTCAGCTCAACGACAACTACAACAAGCAGTCGCTTCGCGTAAACCTTGGCCAGAAGCTTGGCTCACGCCTCAACGTTAGGGCGAATACCGAGCTGATCCATTCGCTTGCGGAGCGCGGTGTAAGCGGCAACGACAACACCGGTATCAATCCGTACACGACCTTCTCGCAGACCCCTTCATTCATCGATCTACAAAAGCAGCCTGACGGGACGTACCCGGTCGGGTTGGCGGTCGTCAACAACAACAATCCATTCCAGAATACGGAACTGGTCAAGACCCCCGAAAACGTGTTCCGCCTTCTTGGCAGCGGACTGGCTTCCTACAACCTCGTCTCCCAGGATCGTCAAACGCTCGATTTCACAGTGAGCGGCGGCATCGATGCCTATAACGATCAGACGAGGGTCATTTCGCCGGCAACGGGCTACATCGAGCAGGTGAACGCGCTGCCGGGCACTCTCGTCAATGGCAACGCGAATATCTTTACCGGCAATATCGGCGCGAACTTCACGCACCGCCTGATCCGCAACCTTTTTACCGCTACGACCTCGGCAGGCATAGGACAGGTCCGTCGTAACAGCGACATCCTTTCCAACACTGGCCGCGGCGTCTTCCCAGGCGTCACCAACGTGGCGTCAGCGACGCAGATCTTCACCACTGAAACCCAGGACATCACCAAGTCGCAGTCGATCTTCGGTCAGGAGGAGTTCCTGACGATGGGAGAGAGGTTGCTGCTCACGGCCGGTGTCAACGGAGAGCGCACCAGCAACAACGGCGATCCGAAGAAGTACTATGTATACCCGAAGTTCTCGGGTTCCTACCGCGTGCCGGTTCCAGTCGCCAAGATCGACGAATTGAAGCTCCGGCTCGCGTATGGAAAGGCGGGCAATCAGCCCACCAGCGGCAAATTCACCTTCCTGACGAATCTGATCGAGGAAGGCGTCACTGGTTTCCGCGCCTCGACGATCCTGGGCTTCCCGGGCGTCAAGCCGGAGACGGCGAGTGAGATTGAGGGGGGACTCGACCTCACGCTTTTCGGCGGCCGCGCCGTACTCACCGCCACGCAGTTCCGGAAGCAGATCGACGATCTCATTCTATCGGCGGCCGTCGCTCCGTCCACGGGCTTCTCGAGCCAGACGATCAACGGTGGTCAAATCGTCAACCACGGCACCGAGCTCACGCTCGAGATGACCCCCATCCGGACCGACCGCTTGTCGTGGATATCGGGCACCACTTACTCGAGCTCGAAGGGTAAGGTCACACAACTTCCCGTCCCCGGATTTATCCCGGCCTCGGGATCGTTCGGCAGCCGGTTCGGCAACGCCTTCGTTCAGCAGGGCCAGCTCATCAGCGTCGTTCAGGCTGTGAACGGCTGCACCGCGCTCAATGCCGCCGGGACCTCTTGCCCGTCCGCGAATCGCGTGCTGACATTCGTTGGGAATGGGCTCCCTGACTACGAGATGGGATTCAACAACGACTTCACCTTCGGATCATTCCGTCTCTCGTCGCTGGTCGATTGGAGAAAGGGCGGTCTCGCTGTGAATCTGACCAACGACTATTTCTACGGAAGCGGTCTGGCAAAGGATACGGCGCTCGCCGCAGCGCAGCTTTCTGCCTTCGCGAAGGGCACGGACGTCTGGCTGGAGAATGCAGGCTTCGTCAAGATCCGTGAGATCACCCTCGGCTATGACCTGCCCGCGTCGATGGCGTCGCGTCTCTTCAACGGACATGCCCAGAACGCGCGTATCGAGCTCAGCGGACGTAACCTCAAGACGTGGACGAAGTACACGGGTCTCGATCCAGAGGTCTCGAACTTCGGCAATCAGTCTTTGGGCAGGTTCCAGGACGTCACACCGTATCCACCGAGCCGACAGTTCTACTTCACGATAGGCACAACCTTCTAACCGAGCGATCAATCAGATGAAGCGATATACAACTATTGTCCTCGCGGCGACTGCTTTGGTCGCTGCGGGATGCAAGGACAACCCGGTGGCGAATCCGATCGATGCGCCAACGGTGGATGCCTTGAACGGAGCGCTTACGCGTGTAACTCTGCAACAGCTCGCCACTGGCGTGCTGGCGCAGGACCGCGCGTCAGCAAACGCGTTCGCGTACTTGTTCGAGCCCGGAATCTTCGCCCGCGACGTGTATCGAATCGATGCGTCGGAGCCGCGGTACGTTCAGGAGACGCTTGGAGGAAACCCCGATCCGGGCAGCTTTACCGGCGGCGGCGCGTGGGCCGGTTACTACACGGCAATCCGCGCCGGGAATAATCTCATTCTGGCGCTACCAGCCACAGCGACCCAAGCGTTCACAAGCGCGGAAGTCAATGCAACGCGCGGCTTCTTTCGGACAATGAAGGCTCTCGACTATTGGCGCGTCATAGAAATGCACGACTCGGTGGGAGCCACAATCCAGACCGACGATGTGGCCGCGGTGACGGACATCAAGTGCAAGGCGACGGTCCTCACCTACATCGCCGCACTACTCGACAGCGCCAATGCGGACTTCACGGCGGCCGGCGGTACGACAAAGGTTCCGTTCACGATGCCTTCCGGCTTTACGGCATTCGGACGTGACTACTCGCTGGTCTCCAACCTCGTGAAGTTCAACCGCGGACTGAAGGGCAAGATCGACTTCTACCGTGGATTGGATCGCACGAATCCGACGCCGGCCCTGTTCGCAACCGCGATCACGGAGCTGACGCAAGCTCTTGGTGGTGTGGCGGCAGGAGCGGTGCCGAAAGCCGATTTCGCCAAGGGTCCGTACTACGTTTTCGTCCCGGGCGGATCTGAGAACGCGCCGAATATTATCTCGGACTCGAAGGTCGGATTGAACCCACTGGTGGGCGATAGCGTGCAGGCGGGTGATACGCGCGCATCGAAGATCGTAGCGCGCACGGCGCTGGCCGGCTTTGGAATCTCGACCAGCATCACGTACGTCGGGGCCGTGGCCAGCACCGCGAACCAGGCTGCACCACTCGGCATTCTGCGGGACGAGGAGCTGGTTTTGCTTAGAGCTCAGGCTTACAACGAAGCGGGTCAGCTGGCGAATGCGATTCTCGACCTCAACGACGTCCGGACGAACTACGGCCTGACGGCGGTTGCACCGGTTGACAAGACCTCTGCGATCAACGCCATTCTCTACGAGAAACGCTACTCGCTCCTGTTCGAGGGGCCGATGCGCCTCGATGATCTCAGGGAGTACAAGCGTTTGAACGCGACGTACCTCCGGAAGGAAACCGCGACCGATCCTTTCAACGCGGCTATTCCGATTGCGCGTGCTGAGCTGAACGCTCGTGGAGTAACGACGAATCCTGCCTGCACGCCGTAATGATGGCGGACGGGTTTTAGTAATGATGGCGGACGGGTTTTAGTGTAGTAATGGCCGGCTCGGGATTGTTAGTCCC
The DNA here is from genome assembly GCA_041498575.1 of Gemmatimonadaceae bacterium. Classification (GTDB taxonomy): domain Bacteria; phylum Gemmatimonadota; class Gemmatimonadetes; order Gemmatimonadales; family Gemmatimonadaceae; genus UBA4720. The sequence goes on along the minus strand of JBGQIT010000008.1, from coordinate 14,208 downwards.
GAGCCGGCTTGCTTTAGAAGGCTTGGATTATGCAACGCTAGTCCTTAATAGGTAAATCTGAAGTAGGAGGGTTTTATGATTGCGCGCTGGGTGGTCCCACTAACGCTAACCATCGCAGTCGGCTGTTCGCATCCTCAGCTTGGTCCTGGCGACGTCTACAACTCACAGGTGATCACGGAAGACGAGATCGTTGCTTCGCGAGGGACTAACGCTTATGAGGTCATCCACAAACTGCGATCGAATTTCCTCACCAATCGGGGCCCAACCAGTCTCAACAAAGACCAGTCGACCCCGTATCCAACGGTATACGTTGACGACCAGGAATTCGGACCGATCAGCTCTCTCTCGAGCATTCCGGCCGCGCAAATCACAATGATTCGGCTTTATCGTGTGTCGGAGGCGAACGCGAAATACGGAAGCCACAATCTGAGCGGAGTGATCTCGATCACGACGCGGAGGTAGTAAGTTTGCTAATCCGACCGCGCTGCGGTCGGAGCTGTCCGAGCTCACGGGGGACTGGATGATCCACGCGCGTTTTCTAGCGACAGCGCTGTCCGGAGTTCTCTTCGCGTGTACTTCCCCTCGACTCAGTCCAGGACACGTCGGCGAGTCGCAGTTGATCACCGAGGAGGAGATCGAGCGCTCGGGAGCGCCTACCGCGTACGAGGTAATCCAGAGACTTAGGCCGAACTTCCTGAGCTACCGGGGAGAGACGAGTTTCGACAGAAACAAGTCCCAACCATATCCAACCGTCTATGTCGACGGCCAGGAATACGGCCCGCTCGGCAGTCTTCGAAACATTCCCGCTTCCCACGTCGCCACAATTCGGCTTTACCGCGCGTGGGAGGCGACCACCAAGTTCGGGACGGGTAATATGGGTGGAGTGATAGCGATTACTACGCGGCAGTAGGTCTCACCATCTCAATCGAGGCAAGAAAACGCGTCGTGCCAGCTACCCAACCGGCGCCGCTTCGGTTTTCGGAAACATGGACGGCCCCTTTTGCACCTTCCATCCCGTCGGATCGACCTTATCCAGCCGATCGAATCTCATTTCGCGCAGCGAACCCGGACCGCCAAGCGAGCTCCAAAGCTCCTCGGCCTTACCAGGCATGAAGGGCCAGATATAAACCGCCTGCCGCATTAGTTGTCTCACCAGCGTCGCGAGCGTCCTCTCCAGCGCCGCACGGCCGCCCGGATCCTTTGCCAGCTTCCACGGGGCCTGCCGATCCACGTACTCGTTTGCGCGCGATATCGTCTGCCAAACCGCCTTGAGCGCATCGTGGAGAAGAAATCCGTTCGGACCGATTGAGCTGTGATATGCCTCGAGATCGTCCGCGTCGGCCGCGTCGATCTCGTTGCGATCGCCCTTCGGCACTATGCCACCGCAATAGCGCTCGATCATCGAGATCGTGCGGCTGGCGAGATTGCCGATGCCATTGGCGAGATCGGCGTTGTATCGCTCCTCGAATCTCTCCCAGGAAAAGTTTCCATCGCCATCGAAGGGAACCTCGCGCATGAGGAAGTAGCGAAACGCGTCGGGGCCGTACCGGGCGATGGCGTCGCGAAGATCGAGATTGCCACCGGTCGACTTGCTCACACGTGTTCCGCCCACGAGCACGAAGCCGTGCACCCAGATACGCTTCGGGACTTCGAGACCCGCCGCCATCAGCATCGCCGGCCAAAGCAGCGCGTGAAAGCGGGTGATGTCCTTCCCGATCACATGCAGATCGGCTGGCCAGAGCTTCTCGAAATCAGGATTCGGAAATCCGGTCGCGGTCAGATAGTTCGGGAGCGCGTCGAACCAGACATAGGTCGTCTGAACGTCACCGCCGCTTCCTTTGCGCGGGAAGGGGACGCCCCACGAGAAACGGCTCCTGCTGGCGGAGACGTCCTCGAGGCCCGAATCGATCAACGAAAGCATCTCGTTGCGACGCGACTTTGGCTGGAGAAAATCCTCGCTTGACACGAGCTTCCTGAGGCGATCGGAGTACGCGCTCAGGCGGAAGAACCAGTTCTTCTCCTCGACCCATTCGAGTGTTCGCGTCGGGTGCAGGATGCATTTTCCGTCGAGAATCTCGTTGTCCTGCTTGAACGACTCACAGCCGACGCAGTACCACCCGGCGTAGGACTTCTCATAGAAATCGTCCGGAGATTTCTCGAAGATCTGTTCGATCAGCCTCTTCACGCCCGCTTTGTGGGCGGGATCGGTCGTGCGGATGAACTGGTCGTACGAGATGCCGAGCAGGTGCCAGATCTCCTCCGAGCTGTCGGCCACCGCATCGACCAGCTCCTGGGGCGAAACTTTCCGCTCGGCGGCTGTCTGCGCGACCTTCTGGCCGTGCTCGTCCATCCCGATCAGAAAATGCACATCGTCGCCCAGGAGGCGATGATAGCGCGCAACGACATCGGCGCCGATTTTCTCGAAGGCGTGACCCTGGTGTGGATCAGCGGTAGCGTAGTCGATCGCCGTCGTGAGGAAGTACTTGGCCAATTAATGGCCGCCTGGTGAACTAGGCTCGTCTCCACCGCGGCCGCGCCGGCCGCCACGTCTTCCACGCCGACGCTTGGCCGATCCTTCGCCGTCCCGAGGGTTGCTCTCTCGGGCGTGTCCATTCGGGCTCGGCTCCGAGACCCCTTTCGCAGGCGGTATGAATACAGGGTGCTCGGCGGTGTACAGCAGTTCGGGCGAGATCTCGTCGGGACGGATGCTCTCGGCAGCACTCTCTTCCTCGTCGCCGTTCGCAACCGGAGCAGCGGCGCCCACGAGCTCCTCAGTCTCCCGCTTGAACTCGGCTAGTGTGAGAAGCCGCGTCTCTCCTTCGACTCCGCGCAGAGTGATCCGCTCGCGGAAGATATCCACGCTCGCGACTTTTTCCTCGCCCACCGTCGTCGCCACAACCTTGCCTTCCTTGGGAAAGCGCTTGCGGCTCTGGACGTAGAATTCATGCTCGTAACGGAGACAGCACATCAATCGGCCGCAGGCTCCCGAGATCTGCGACGGATTCAGCGACAGGCGTTGATCCTTGGCAACACCCAGGTTCACGGGTCTCAGCTCCGGAAGCCACGACGCCGAGCAATACTGGCGCCCGCAACGACCTATGCCATCTAATCTCTTGGCTTCGTCGCGCACGCCGATCTGCTTCAGCTCGATGCGGGTGCGGAAGAGAGACGCGAGGTCGCGCACGAGATTCCGGAAATCAACGCGCTTGTCGGCGGTGAAATAGAGCGTCAGTTTCTTGCGATCCCACTGCCACTCGGCGTCGGACAGCTTCATCCCGAGTCCGTTGGCTTTCACGCGCTCCATTGCCTTGCGCCGGGCTTCCTCGTTCAGCCGGTCGAGATCCTTCGAGAGTCCGCGGTCCTTCTCCGTCGCGAGGCGCAGCGCCTTCCGCTCGGGGAGGGAATGGCCGCACCCATGCGAGCAGCCGCCATTCCTTTTCTGGGCCAGATCACCGAGGGCGTGGATGTAGCCAAGGTCCTCTCCGCGATCGACGTCGACGATTACTGCCGCGTGGAGCGCCGGCGGATCGGGATAATCCCAGAGAAAGAACTCCTTACGATTGCCCTTGAAGGCGACTTCGACGAGGTGCGCCATACGCTACTCCGACCACGCGCCGAGTCGGAGGAACTTCTGCCGGCGGCGGCGCACCAGCTTTTCCGGACGCATCTTGCGGAGCTCCTCAAGGTGGCGGTTGACCGTCGCCTGAAGCGCCTTCGCCGCGGCCTCATGATCGGCGTGCGCTCCGCCCTTCGGCTCGGGCACGACTTCGTCGATCACCTTGAGCTCCAGCAACTCGGGCGCGGTGATGCGAAGCGCGGCGGCGGCCTTCTCGCGCATCTCGGGACTCTTGGCATCCTTCCAGAGGATCGCCGCGCATCCTTCGACCGAGATCACCGAGTAAACCGCGTTCTCCATCATCAGAATCCGGTCGGCAACACCAAGAGCCAACGCACCGCCCGATCCGCCCTCGCCGATCACAGTCGCGATGATCGGAACCTGGAGCTGACTCATCTCGTACAGGTTGCGCGCGATTGCCTCAGACTGGCCGCGTTCCTCCGCGCCAAGCCCCGCCCACGCGCCCTGTGTATCGATGAACGTGAGCACCGGAACGTGAAACTTCTCGGCGAGCTTCATGAGTCGTAGCGCCTTGCGATAGCCCTCCGGATGGGGCATGCCGAAGTTGCGCTTCAGCTGCTCCTTGGTGTCGCGGCCACGTTGATGGCCGATCACCATCACCGTGTCGTCATCGAGACGCGCCCAGCCGCCTATGATCGCCGCGTCGTCACGGTAGGCGCGATCTCCATGGAGCTCGATGAAATCCGTGAACGCGAGCTTGATGTAGTCGGCGGTGAATGGCCGCCTGGGATTGCGTGCGACCTGAACGCGCTGAAACGGGGTGAGGTTCTTGTAGACTTCCTCGCGCAGATCTTCGAGCTTCCGCTCGAGGGGCTCGATCGCTTCCGCGACGCTGAGCTGGCTGTCGCCCGCCGTTTTCTTGATCTCGTCGATCTGTCGTTCCAACTCGACGATCGGCTTTTCGAACTCAAGTTGTGTCGCTGATGCCACCAGTCAACTCCCCCGTTGAAGTTTAACGGAAGACTCGCCCAAAATATTACGCAGAGCGCTCAACGTTGCGCCATCAGCGGCCAGTGTCAGCGATCTCGAGCGTAGACGCGCTTTGGAGCCCGTTCCATCGCTCCAGCGAAATTCCAACGGCGCCGAGCCAGGGAAGGTCTCGGCGATCGCGCGCACGTCCGACATTACGTCACCCGAGTATGCGCCCTTCGACAGGTCGATCGCAACGGTCACCTGTCCATTAGTACGCATCTCCGCCAGCTTCGTTGCCGACTCCACGATGTAGGCGGGGTTGTCGCCTCCCTCGTCACGTCTCGAGTAGGCGCCCTTGAGGAGCATCGGGACGTCCGTGCGGATCTGGTCGTTGAGCGTCGCCCATTTCTCGGGGAAGATAAGAACCTCGGCGGATCCGGAGAAATCCTCGATCGTCAGCCGGGCGAACTCAGAGCCGGATTTCTTGCTCATCTGTCGCTTGATGTTCGTGACGACGACGGCGAGCGTCATCGGCTCCGGGCGCCACCTGCCCAGGTCACTCACAGAGTGCGTGGAGAAGATCTCCGCCTCGGTGCGGAAGCGCTCGAGGGGGTGTCCCGAGATGTAGAAGCCGAGGATCTCCTTTTCCTTCGCGAGACGCTCGGACTCCGTCCACGACGGGATGTTGGGAAGGACGTGCGAGGTCTCGGTCTTCTCCGTCTCGCCGGCCGGCGTCCCAAAGAGCGACACCTGTCCGGTCACCATGTCTTCCTGCTTGAGCGAAGCCTCACGGATGGCGAGATCGAGCGCCGCCGCGAGCTGCGCCCGGTGCCCGCCGAGCGAATCCATCGCTCCGGCGTGAACGAGGGCATCGAGCACGCGCTTGTTGCAGACGCGGAGATCGATTCTCTCGCACAGGTCGAACACCGACCGGAAAGGCCCGTCTTTCTTCCGTGCGTTGATGATCGATTCGATGGCGGTGCGCCCGACGTTGCGGATGCCGCCAAGGCCGAAGCGAATCTTGGTCTCGCCGATCACCGTGAACTTGTAGCCGGATTCGTTGACGTCCGGCGGCAGGATCTCGAGCCCAGGCTCCTTTGCGCCGGGCACGTGAAGCTGCCGCGCCTCATTGATGTACTTGACGACGTTGTCCGTGTCGCCGATTTGCGACGACAACAGCGCCGCCATGAAATCGGCGGGGAAATGCGTCTTGAGCCACGCTGTATGGTACGAGATGATCGAGTATGCCACGGCGTGGGACTTGTTGAAGCCGTAGCGGCCGAAGGTCTCGATCTGGCTCGCGATCTCCTCGATGATCGTGCGATCGTGCCCGAGTCCCACCGCCTTCTCGATAAACTTGCCCAGCTCTTCGCGAATCAGCTCCGCGTCCTTCTTACCGACGGCTTTGCGCAGCACGTCCGCTTCGGAGAGCGAAATTCCCGCCAGCGTCTGGGCAATGCGCATCACCTGCTCCTGGTAGGTGATGACGCCGTACGTAGTCTCGAGAATCGGCTTGAGGTCGGGGAGAATGTAGGTGACCGGCTCCTCGCCGCGCTTCCGCCGCATGTAAACCTTGTGCATGCCCGCGTCGAGCGGTCCGGGGCGCATCAGCGCATTCGACGCCACGAGGTCGTCAAAATGATCGGCCCGGATGCTCTTCAGCATGTCGGTGGCCAGCGGCGACTCGAACTGGAACACGCCGACAGTTCTGCCCGCGCGGAGCATCAGATACGTCTCGGCGTCGTCGAGAGGCAGCGCGTCGAGGTCCGGCGCCGAGCCGGTGCGCTCGCGGATTCCGTGCAGCGCGTCGTTGATGACGGTGAGGGTGGTGAGCCCGAGGAAATCCATCTTGAGCATGCCCGCGTGCTCGAGCGCGTTCATATCGTACTGTGTTACGACGACTGAATCCTCGTCGCCGTTGGACGATCCAGAGCCCTTCGATGCCTGGGTGCAGATCGGGACGTAATCATCGAGCGGCCCCGGCGCGATGACGATCCCGGCGGCGTGCACTCCCGCGTGGCGGGAGAGTCCCTCGAGCCTGATCGCGTAGTCGAGAAGGCGGCGGTAACGTTCCTTTCGCTCGACTACTTCGCGACCGTCGTCCTTGCGTGCTTTGTAGAACTCCCGAATCTCGGGAATCCGCTCGATCGCTTCCTTGACGGTGAGCTGGAAGTTGGGGTGGTTCGGCACCAGCTTGGCGAGATAATCGGTCTCGGCCGGACTGAATCCGAGAGTTCTGCCCACATCCTTGATGGCAGCCCGGGACTTCAAGGTTCCGAAGGTGATGATCTGGCCGACCGAATCGCGTCCGTACTTCTGGCGCACGTACTCAATGACTTCTCCGCGCCGCTCGAAGCAGAAGTCGACGTCGATGTCGGGCATCGAGATGCGCTCAGGATTCAGAAAGCGCTCGAAGAGCAGGTCGAACTTGAGCGGGCAGACATCGGTGATGCGCAGCGAGTAGGCGACGAGCGAGCCGGCGGCGGATCCACGGCCCGGGCCGACGGGGATTCCCTTGTCTCGCGCGGCCCTGATGAAGTCCTCGACGATGAGGAAATAGCCGGCGTACCCAGTGCTGGTAATGACACCAAGCTCGTAGTCGAGACGCTGGCGCACTTCGGCTGGAAGCGGGGTGCCGTAACGCACGACAGCTCCTTCTTCGGCGAGGCGGACCAGCAGCTCGTTCTCCGTCTCGACACCCGAGGGGAGTGGGAACGACGGAACCTTGTACTGCTTCGAGAAAGTGATGGCGGACTCATCCGCGATGCGCAGCGAATTCTCCAGGACATCCTTGCGTCCGGGGAATCGCTCGGCGATCTCCGGCGCGCTCTTGAAGTAGAGGCCCTCGTCGTAGTGCATCCGGTTGGTGTCGGAGTAGTCCTTTCCGAGGCCGATGCAGAGGAGGACGTCGTGCGCGTCGTGGTCGTCGCGGGTCAGGAAGTGCGTGTCGTTGGTGGCGAGGACCGGGAGACTCAGCTCTTCGGCGAGCTGAAAAACGCGCCGGTTGAGGGTTGCCTGATTCTCGGAATCGTGCGCCTGGACTTCAAGGTAGTAGCGATCGCGGAAGACGTCGGCGTACCAGGACGCAGCCGCGCGAGCCTGGTCGTACTCGTCGGAGAGGAGGTGGTGCGCGATCTCGCCGGCCATGCAAGCGGAGGACACGACGATGCCTTCGCTGTACTTGGCGAGCAGCTCCCGATCAACGCGCGGCTTGGCGTAGAAGCCTTCCGTGTAGGCGAGGGATGACAGCTTGACTAGATTCTTGTACCCGGTCGCGTTCTGGGCAAGGAGGACGAGGTGGTAGTAGGGTTTGCCCCGATCCCCACCGATGCGGTCGCGGGCGCGTCTATCGCCTGGCGCGACATAGGCTTCCATGCCGATAATCGGCTTGAGCCCCGCTTTCTTGGCTTTTTCCTGGAACTCCCACGCCCCGTGAAGGTTACCGTGATCGGTTATCGCGAGGGCGGGTTGTTCGAACTCCAGCGCTCTGTTGATGAGATCATCGATACGGTTGGCGCCGTCGAGAAGCGAGTATTCGGAGTGGCAATGGAGGTGGACGAAGGACACATGATAAGAATATGCGACGCGGTATCCTCGCGATAGCGGTTTCTGCCGCTGTTTTGGCTCTAATCTCTGCTCCCACAGCCTGTTACCTCAGTCGTGGGGCGTGGGAGGAGGCCAAGATATTGAGTCGGCGGCAACCGATTTCAGAGATGGTGGCTGATCCGCGAACGCCGAAGGCGGCACGGGAGAAGCTGAAGGTGGTTTTGGCGGCACGTCAGTACGCGAAAGACAGCCTTCGCCTAAGAACTAAAGACAGTTTCACAACATACTCGCGCCTAGATCATGACACTCTAGTGCTTGTTGTGTCGGCCGCTTACCGCGACACCCTCAAGCCTTACACATGGTGGTTTCCGATCGTGGGAAGAGTTCCGTACAAGGGCTATTTCGACTTCGGCGCGGCGCAACGGGATGCTAAGAACCTCGCGGCCGATGGGTTCGATGTGTACGTCCGGCCGTCCGATGCTTTCAGCACGCTCGGATTCTTCAACGATCCGCTACTCAACACCACGCTCAAGGGTGACTCGCTCGGTCTCGCGAATACCGTGATTCACGAGCTGACGCACAACACCTTCTACGCATCCGGTCAGGCGCCGTTCAACGAATCCTTTGCGATGTTCGTGGGAGCACGCGGAGCGGCGGCGTTCTTCAGATCGCGCGGGCAGGAGGCAGCGGCGGCGAAGGTCGATGCGGAGTGGGAGGACGACAAGCTGCTGGCGGACTTCTGGACGAGGGTCATCGAGTCGCTCGATTCCGCGTACGCCGCCCATCCTTCGGACAAGGAGGCGAGGATCGCCGCACGTGATACGGTCTACGCACGCACTCGCGTCGCGCTCGTCAACGAGATTGCGCCCCAGCTTACAACCATCAGTCCGCTTTACGCCGAGAGGGTGCAACTGAACAATGCGGCGCTACTGGCGCGGCGAGTCTATGCGACGGATCTCGGCGTGTTCGATCGCGTTTACGAGAAGGAGGGGCGCGACCTCAGGCGGACGATCGGGCGAATCATCGGGCTGGCGAAGTCGAATCCGAAGGAACCGTTTCTGGGTTTACGGAGCTGGGTCGGGGGCTAGCAACTGCAACTGAACAGGCGGGAGGTCCCAGTGGCAGAGATACCAGGTATTTAGTTCACGACGCCCCGACTTACTTCAGTGGCATTCGTAGCACAAGCAGGCGCCCACACGCCACAGGAACAAGTCAGGGCGTAGTGAACTAAATGACTGACAACTATGCTACCGAGACCTCTCGCCTGTTCAGTTGCGGTTCCCAGAGGTCAGGCACCGGTTCAGTTGTTGGGAACGGCCCGTTCAGTTGCCAGAGAATCTCGACCTGAGCAACGCTCTGAGATCGAGTAGCGGTTCCTTTCGAACCTCCTCGGCTGGCGCGGGCGCCGCGATGGATCCCAGCGCTACCCGTTGCATGTTATCGCGAACCTCACGGTCAAAAAACCGGCACAACTGGTCGATCGAGTAGTCGGCTCCTCGCCGGGACGAGTAGGCGTTGAGCGGGTAAGACACGCTCAGATTGTTGCGGGCGCGGGTGAGTGCGACGTACATGAGCCGGCGCTCCTCTTCCGTTTCTTCGTCGTTGTTGAGACACCGCGCGGATGGGAACCAGCCATCTACCGCCCAGATCACGAACACCGCATCCCACTCCTTTCCCTTCGCAGAGTGCGCCGTGCTGAGAATCAGGCAGTCGTTCTCTTCGCGGGTACCGGTGGCGAGATCCTGCGTTGCCTGCGGCGGCTCGAGGGCGAGCGCCGAGAGGAAGGTAGCGCGATCGGGATAGCCCGCGGCGATGGTCTGGAGCTGATCGAGATCGGCTAGGCGCGGCTCGACCCGGTCGTAACGCTCGCGGAGAATGTTGTCGTACAGCAGACGGACGCGAGCGATGTCGGCGGCGACCTGCGCTTCGTCCTGAATCGGGCCCGAACGCAGGCCTTCAAGCAACCCGACCAGTGCCACATGTGCTGCCCTCGCCCTCGGCGGCGGATTGTAGCGGCCAAATGCGGCTGACTCCCATGCCGCGGCAGCCATTGCGTCGATCGCGGCTCGCGCGGTGGCATCTCCGATTCCGGGGAGCAGCAGCAGCAACCGATACCAGCTCACTTCGTCGCGCGGGTTCTCCAGGATGCGCAGGAACGCGAGCACGTCCTTCACGTGGGCTGCCTCGAGGAACTTGAGCCCGCCCCATTTCTCGAACGGAATCTTGCGGTTGGTGAGCTCGATCTCGAGGTCTGCGGACATGTAACCCGCGCGAAAGAGCACGGCGATCTCCGCGAGCGGCGTTCCCTCTTCGTGCAGCTCGAGGATGCGGTCGACAACGAACTGAGTTTGCTGCTGCTCGTCGCGCGCGGCGACGAGCCACGGCGCTTCGCCCCCCGTTCGTTCGGTCCATAGATTCTTGGTGAATCTCTCAGCCGCGCGCGAGATGAGCGTGTTGGTGACGCTCAGGATCGGCTGTGTCGAACGGTAGTTCTGCTCCAGAGCGACGATAGTCGCTCCCGGGAACTGCTTCGGGAAGTCGAGGATGTTCCTGAAATGCGCGCCCCGGAACGAGTAGATGCTCTGCGCGTCGTCTCCCACGACCGTAATGTTGCTGTGCGCCTTGCACATGCCGCGAAGGATCCGCGCCTGCAGCACGTTCGTGTCCTGATATTCGTCGACGAGGATGTGGTCGTAGAGCCCGGAGATCTTCTTCCCGAGCTCCGGAGACGCCTCGAGCAGCAGCGCCCAGAAGAGCAGAAGATCGTCGTAGTCGACGAGGTTCCGCTCCTGCTTCCGCCGCGTGTAATCGGCGAAAATCTTCCCGAGGTCCTCGAGGTAATCGACGAACTGCGGGTAGTCGTCACGAACTATGTCGTCGATTGAAATGCCGGTGTTGATGTGCCTCGAGTAGACGTACTGGAGCGTCTCCTTCTTCGGGAAGCGCTTGGATTTGGCGGCGTATCCCAGCTGTGCGCGCGAGAGCTGCATGAGATCGGCAGAGTCGCCCTGATCCATGATGGTGAAGTCTTTCGCCAATCCGGCCGCCTGTCCGTAGCGGCGGAGCAGCCGATGCGCTGTTGCGTGGAACGTTCCGCCGACGACCCGCTTGCTGTTGCTGCCCACGAGTCTCTCTGCGCGCGACAACATTTCCTGCGCCGCCCTGCGCGTAAACGTCAGCAGCAGTATCCGTTCGGCCGAAACTCCGCGCTCGATCAGATGCGCCACACGATATACGAGAGTGCGCGTTTTGCCGGTGCCGGCTCCGGCGATGATGAGAAGCGGGCCATCCCCGTGCGTTGCGGCGGCGGCCTGTTGCGGATTCAGCTCCGATGCAAAGTCGCGCAACGCGCCACTCGACTCGGCACGCGGTCGAGGAGGATAGACCTTGAGCGTCTCGGTCACGCGACGATTTCGAGCAGCGTCGACCGCGAGGTGATTACCGCCGTCAGATCGAACGCCTCAGCGAACTTGGCGGTCACTCGATCCCGCACGTCCTGCATTGAGATCCCTTCCAGCCCCAGCTCTCGGGCGATCGATGTCATGACGACGCCGTCGATTCCGCAGGGAACCATGAGCTCGAAGTAGGAGAGATCAGTCGTGACGTTGAGGGCGAAGCCGTGCCACGTGACCCAATCCCGGGCGTGCACACCGATCGAGGCGATCTTTTTCCCGCGCGTCCACACCCCGGTGTAGGCGGTGTTCCGCTCGCCCGGAACGCCGTAGTCGGCGAGAGTGTTGATCAGCGCTTCCTCGATCCTCCTTAAGTACCAATGCAAATCCTGCCGGTGGCGCTTGAGATCGATGATCGGGTACCCCACGAGTTGTCCGGGTCCGTGAAAGGTGACGTCCCCGCCGCGCTCGACCTCGAAGACCTCTACGCCCTTGCTCCGTAGGAATTCCGGCGAAGCAACGAGATGCTTCTCCTTGGTGGCGCGGCCGAGCGTGACAACCGGCGGGTGCTCGACGAGAAGGAGGATGTCCTGGGGGATCGCTCCTGAGATTCTGTCGCGGGCGAGGCTACGCTGGAGCTCGAGCGCTTCTACATAATCCAATTGACCCAACGGGACCGTCCATAACTCGCGCTCAGCCATGGTGCATCGCCTAAATCACGTGTCCAGAACCCTACCGAGCGAGTCGAGTGTAGCCTGAGCGATAGCTTCGGAAAGGGTGGGGTGGGCATGGATCGCCAGATCGACTTCCTCGACTGTGAACTCATTCTCGCGGGCGACTGCCAGCTCGTGGATCAATTCCGTGGCGTGCGCGCCGATGATGTGGGCCCCCAGGATCTCGCCGTACTTGGAGTCGCGGATGATCTTGACGAATCCTTCGGTCTCGCCTGAAGTGCGGGCTCGTCCGTTCGCGGAGAAGGGGAATTTCCCGATCTTGTAGTCGATCTTCTTCTCCTTCACCTGCGCCTCTGTCATGCCGATTGATGCCACTTCGGGGTGGCAGTAGGTCGCGTTCGGAATGTTGCCGTAGTTCACCGTGTGGACGTTCTTCTCACCGGCTAGGAATTCGGCGAAGACGACGCCTTCGCGCATGCCCTTGTGGGCAAGCATGGGTGGCCCGGCGACGTCGCCGATTGCGTAGATGCCTTTCGCCGACGTCTCCATGCGCTCGTTTATCTTGATGAAGCCGCGATCGGTGAGCTGGACACCCATCTCCTTGAGGCCAATGTCGTCGATAACCGGAGCGCGACCAGCGGCCACGAGAACCTTCTCGACTTCGAGAGTCTGCTTCTTGCCGGCGACCTCGATGCTCATCGTCACGGAAGTCTTGCCGACCTTCACGTCGCCGATTTTGGCGGCGGGGATCACGTCGATCTTGCGTTTCTTGAAGCTTTTCGCGAGCTCGGCGCTCACGTCGCCGTCCTCGAGCGGGAGGATTCCAGGCAGTGCTTCAATCAGCGTGACCTGGGTGCCGAAAGCGGTGAAGACGTCCGCGAATTCGCAGCCGACGGCGCCGGCACCGATGATCGCCATCGTTTTGGGAGCCGTCTCGAGGATCAGGGCTTCATCGGAGGAAATGACGGTGGTTTTGTTCAGCTCGAGTCCGATTTGCGGGAGACCTTTGACCCTCGATCCGGTCGAGATCACGACTGCCTTCTTCGCCTCGTGCTTCTCCTCTTTGCCCTCAGCCTTAACCGAGACGGAATTCTTGCCGACTATTTTTCCGGTTCCCTTTATCCAGGTAATCTTGTTCTTCTTGAACAGGAACTCGACGCCCTTGGAGTTCTGGGTGCTGACCGCGCGGGAGCGCTTCATCGCGACGCCGTAATCGAGGGTGACATCGCCGACGGTGATACCGAACTCTTTGGCCTTGGAGACCTTGGTCGCGAGCGATGCCGATTCGAGCAGTGCTTTGGCGGGGATGCAGCCCCAGAGAACGCAGGTGCCGCCGAGTCCCTCGCGCTCCACCACTGCGACGGACATTCCAAGCTGTGCAGCGCGGATCGCGCCGACATACCCGGCGGGACCGCCGCCAATAAAGATCACGTCGTAAGAGGCCATTTCTTTTCTTAGGTCCTTGTAAAGTTCAAGTAAATCTAGTTAACGGACTTTTGACTGCGGACCAACATCTAAGGACTCCGGACTAACATCTGAGGACTGCGGGCCAACTGCTACTACGGACCGCAGACTAACTGCGGATTGGGATACTAACTACGAACTGTGGACTAAGATTAGACCCGTGCGAATTGTCGTTGGTCCTCACTTCGCAGTAAGCCCTCGATTCGCAGTTAGTTCCCCAATCCGCAGTTAGTCTGCGACTCGCAATTTCAGTCGGCCCGCAGTCCTCAGCGGTTAGTCCGCAGCTGTTGACGTGAGTCCTCAGATAATCAAGCTGAGCGGATTTTCGATGTACCGCTTGACCGTCTGCAGGAATTTCGCTCCTGTCGCGCCGTCGACTACACGGTGGTCGCAGCTCATCGTTACACGCATCCGCTGCCGAACCTCCAGCTGGCCATCGATGACGACCGGTTTCTCTTCGACGGCGCCAATGGCGAGAATTCCTGCTTCGGGCGGGTTGATGATCGCCGTGAACTGATCGATGCCAAACATTCCTAGATTCGATACCGTGAAGGTGGCGCCGGTGTATTCCTCTGGCATGAGC
>JBGQIT010000007.1:0-21356 GCA_041498575.1 Gemmatimonadaceae bacterium | reverse complement strand
TTTTCCGCGACAGCGAAGGACATCAGTCCGGGGTACGAGGTGAACGATCTGGGATTCATGGGTCGCGTCGACTATCGCAACATCGGGTCGGGTGGGTCTTACAACAATTACACGCCCGGAAAGCTTCTTCGCAGCTACTCTCTGTTCGCCGGCACCAATCACGCCTGGAATCACGGCGGCGACAAGATCTGGACGAGCTTCTTCAACCAGGTGACGCTCAACTTCACAAACCTCTGGTCGCTATACGCTGGCACCGAATACGATCCGAGCGGGATCGACGACCGGCTCACGCGCGGCGGTCCGCGCGGACGCCAGCCGACGCAGTACGGCGCCTGGACGGAGATTACCACCGACAAAAGGTCTGTCGTTTCGTACGATATGTTCGGCGATTACTACGGTGATGAAGCCCACGGCTACGCCAAGGATATGAGCATTGGTGTCGACGTCAGGCCCAGCTCCTCGGTTCACCTGATCTTCACGCCCGCGCTGTCGCTCTATCACAACACCATTCAATTCGTGCGTGGAACAACCGACGCCCTCGCGACGACGACCTACGGACGGCGGTACGTCTTCAGCGATCTCTTTCAGACGACGCTGTCGGCCACGACCCGCGTTGAATGGACGTTGACGCCCCTCCTCTCGTTCCAGCTCTACGCACAGCCCTTCGCCTCGGCGGGACGCTTCAGAGGTTTCAAGGAGCTGGCGAAGCCAGGGACTCAGAGCTACCTCGTTTATGGAAGCGACAATGCCAGCACGATCGCGGCGGTGAGAGATCCGGTGACCGGGAAGACGCTATCGTACACGGCGGATCCGGACGGCTCCGGCGCTGCCCCGTCGTTCTCGATAAATAATCCCGATTTCCGTACGCACTCGCTCCGCGGAAACGCGGTGGTACGCTGGGAATACCGTCCCGGCTCGGCCCTGTTCTTTGTGTGGCAACAGCAGCGTGAAGACTTTTTGCCGTTCGAGGGCGATTTCCGGACTGGTCGAGAGACAATGGGAATCTTTGGACGCCCGAGCAACGTCTTCCTCGTGAAAGCGACGTATTGGTTCGCCCGGTGAGGGCGGGAAAGCACCGCTGACGGGCGGCTGCACCGCCTTGGACATTGCGGATTTTGGAACGGGGTGAATTATTCCTTCACCCGTTTTCATTCACCGTCACCGGGTCCCGCCCATGCGCCTGCCTCTTGGTCTCTCCGCTCTTCTCAGTCTGTCCGTGCTTGCCGCCTGCTCCGACAGTCCATCACCCTCCGATGCCGTCAATGCCCCGGCGGACGTGCGACTGGCAAAGTCGGTTTCGGGCGCTCCGACGGTGAACTCAGTCGTGAACGTCACCAACGACACCACCGCCCAGAACGAGACACCATTGGCGGTGAATCCGCGCAACGAGCAAAACCTGCTCACGGGAAACAACGACTGGAACTACAACGACGGCTGCGGTGTGAATGCGTCGTTCAACGGCGGAAAGACGTGGACCAAAACGCTGCCGAACGGCTTCATTCCGGGAATCACGCGCTTCACGAACGACCCGGACTCGGCAGGCACGGGTGACGGAGATTTCGGCGGCGACCCCGCGGCGGCGTTCGGCCCCGATGGCACGGCGTACTTCGCGTGCTTCAGCTACAACGGTACGAGCACGATGCTATTTCTGAGCCGCTCCACCGATGGCGGCGTCACCTGGCAGGCGGGGGCTCACGCCATCCCTAGTGATCCTCTGACGCTTGTGAGCGCGTTCAACGGCCAGGGAATATCGAAGGGCTCGAACGGCCAGTTCCCCGATCACGAGGCGATGTGGGTTGGCGCGGATGGAACGATCTACGTGACCTGGGCGCAGTTCCACGGCTTCGGTTCCAACTCGCCCGTCTGGATCTCTACATCGCGGAACGCGGGACGCTCGTTCTCCCGTCCAGTCAAGGTCTCGAGCGGCAACGTACGGAGTGATCAGGACCAGCGCATCGTCACGAACGCGGACGGAAGCGTCGCCTACGTCACTTTCGACAACGCGATTCAGGGAGGGAAGGGGACCGCGATGTTCGTCAGCAAGTCGACGGATCACGGTCAAACCTGGGGCACTCCTTTTCAGTTCGCGGTATTCACCAATCCCGTGTGTCTCTTCCCTCCTTCCTGCTTCAACATCAGCGGCGGGCAATTCCGCGGCCCCGGCTCATACCCCGCGCCTGCATACAATCCCTCGAACAATCGGCTCTACGTCGCCTATGCCGATATCGATGTCGATGGAGTTGCCAAGATCTTCATCACTTCCGCTTCAGCGAGTGACCTGACCAACTGGACGCCGCGCACCGTTGTTGCCACCGTGCCGAGCGGCGATCGCTTTGCGGCGGAGCTGGGAATCGCACCGAGCGGACGGATCGATGTCGCGTTCTACGATCGGAGCTACACCTTGAATACGATGGTCGACCTGACTTATGCCACGTCGAGCGACGGTGGCGCGACCTGGCGCTCGGTGCGTGTCTCGAAGTCGAGCTTCGATCCATCCGCTTACGGCGTCCCGGCAGGTTCCACCGTTCGTCCGTTCATCGGGGACTACAATGGAATTGTCTCGCTCGCGAGCAGCGCCGGAATGACGTGGACCGGTGTGGGGAAAACCTTTGGATCGCTCCCGACGAATCTCGAGATTTTCTTTGCCAGCGTCACACCCTGACTAAGTACGGCGGGTAAGTTCGCGCGCGTTTTCTTTGCGAACGGGAGATCCCGGCGCCCGAATGGCGCCGGGATTTTTCTTTGTTGGATGAGTACGGCTTCCCATCGTATCGTCAGATATATTTTTCATCAGGTGACCCGGAGCAACGATGCCAACGGATGAAAAACCGAGCAGGAATGAAGACGAGTATTTCGGCAAGCAGAATCTCGAGATCATCCACGAGATGCGGGTGAAGCTGGACGCCGAGCGCAAGAAGACCGAGCGAAAGGCTCACCACAACAAGTGCCCTCGCTGCGGTGCCGACCTGAAAGAGCGGCACGCGGAGCACGTCAGGATCGACGAGTGTCCGGAGTGCGGCGGGATCTGGCTCGACAAGGGGGAGCTCGACCAGCTGGCGCGCGTCAACCGTGCCCGCGGCGTATCGGGGGGCGTGCTCGGCTCGCTGTTCCGGCGCGGGTGATGGAGCACCGACGAACTCTCAAATAGTTTTCAACCGGAAAAACATGATTTCTTGAGTCCGACAAAACAGCTTGGCCAAATCGTCAGGCTGGATTCATGAACTTAGCGCCGGTAAGCAGGAGGCCTCTTCACTGGAATTACTCCCCTGTAATGGCCCACGCGGTCCCAGGGTTCGGTATTTACCCGGTGTGTTATCGCCCGGCCGGTTTCAATCTTCGGACCATCCTATTCGCGCACGACATCAAGGCATAATTCTTGGCGGGAAATTGTAGCGGCGTGCGGTGAAACCGTGTTGCCGACCCCTCGATTTCAGCGTCTCTTGATTGAAGCGTGTGCTCGAAGAAAACGCGGTTCGAGGCAAGCGAGATGTGCAGAAATGACCTCGAGCACCCCAGCCACCCGGTAGAGGCTCCAGTGTTACGCAACTATCGGCCGTGCGCATCGATTAACCAAATCACGGGACCTCCAAAATGAAAAACAACAAGGGTTTTACCCTCATCGAGCTTCTGATTGTCGTGGTCATCATCGGCATTCTTGCCGCGATCGCGATTCCGAAGTTCGCGAACACCAAGGACAAGGCGTACGTCGCCGCGATGAAGTCCGATCTTCGCAACCTTGCGACCTACGAAGAGCAGTACGCTGCTGACCAGAACGGTGCCTACTTCGCAGGAACCGCGACGATGGCCGCGCCGATGCAGGGCTTTACGCCTTCGCAGAACGTGACGATCACCGCGGTGCTCGTCGCTGGCCCGCCCCAGGGTTGGACCGCAAGTGCAACGCACTCGCAGTCAGCCAAGGTTTGCGATAACTCCACCGGTGTGATCGTCTGCACCTGATCAAGTATTGACCAAGATCGAAAAAGCCCCGCTCGAACCGAGCGGGGCTTTTTTCATGCGCCCCTGGGCGAAGCATATTTCCCGGATGGCAGATCGAGTTATCAGGCTGGTAATACAAGCAGGGGTGATTCTCGCAGTCATCGTCGCCCTCCCATATAAGGTGTTCGAGCTGGATCGGTACTTTGTACCGAAGGAGCTCGTGCTCCACGTTGCTGCTCTCATCATCGCATTGATGCTTGTGGCGCGGCGACGGTCGCTCTCCTTTGATATCGTCGACGGCCTGATCGCGTTTTTCCTGCTCTGGAGTGTCGCCTCGGCGATCTTCGCCACCAACCACTGGGCCGCGCAGCGCTCCGTGGCCATCAGCATCTCCGGCGCGATCATCTTCTGGGGGGCGCGATCGGTCGCCGAGCGTGGTTCCTACCGGCCTATCCTCGTCGCTGCGGCCATAGCGGCCGTATGCGCGGCTGCGCTATCCCTCGCCCAGGCGTATGGGCTCGAGTCGGAGTACTTCAGCGCGAACCGGGCCCCCGGCGGCACCTTCGGAAACCGGAATTTCGTGGCCCACATGGCGGTGATCGGGCTGCCATCGCTCGTTTGGTGCACCGTCACCGCACGGCGCCCATTTGGAGCCCTGCTAGGGCCCCTGGGTGGCGCCGTGCTGGGCGCGGCGCTGGTGCTGTCACGCTCTAGAGCCGCGTGGCTCGCGGTTGCCGCCTGCGCGATAGTACTGCTCGTGCCGATGATCGCTTCCATGAAATACTGGCGTGACGGCAGAATCGGTGGTCGGTTTGCGCGTCTCACCCTCGCGGCGGCGATCGGGGGAATGGTGGCGATCGCGTTGCCAAACACTCTCAACTGGAACAGCGAGTCGCCCTACCTGGATTCCGCGCGTGGCATGGTGGACTACAAGAAGGGGAGCGGGCGCGGACGGGTGGACCAGTACCGAAACTCGCTGCAGATGGCAATTTCGAATCCCGTATTTGGAGTGGGTCCCGGAAACTGGCCGGTCGAATACGTTCGCTTCGCGCCATCGAGTGACCGGTCGCTCGCCGACGACGGCATGACCGCTAACCCGTGGCCGAGTAGCGACTGGGTGGCGTTCGTCTCCGAGCGCGGGTTCATACCCACGGTCGCATTGATGGGCGCGTTTCTCATTCTCTTCTTCAGCGCGCTCAGGCGATGGAGCGAGCTGGAGAATACGGACGCGGTTCTTGCGCAATGCGTGCTGGCGGGAACAGTCGTGGCGACGATCGTCGTCAGCGCATTTGACGTGGTGCTCGTCCTCGCGGCTCCGGCATTTCTGGTATGGAGCATCCTCGGCGCCACCAGCGGGATTCGCCGCAACGCCCGTAGCGTGAAGATCTCTTCCAGGGCACTGGGCCTGGCGTCGGTGGCGCTGGTTCTTCTTTCTCTTGTTTCCGTCGCCCGGAGCGTGACGCAGACGATGGCAATGACATACGTCGGTCGCGGGGCATTCACCGCGGGCTGGGTGACCGGCGCGCTGTGGGATCCCGGCAGCTACCGCATCAATCTGCGCGTGGCGGAGCTTTACTCGCGTCGCGGGCACTGCTCGACGGCCCGAGGCTACGCGCGACAGGCGGTTTCACTCTTCCCGCACTCGCCACAGGCGAAACGTATCGCGCGCAGTTGCGCGTAGGCTGAGGTGAGGCGGAATCACGAGACATCGTCGTTGCATTCTTCGCGCGACGCTCGTCACGATGGAAGCGCATCAAGCGAGTCCGAATGCCTGGCCGATTCCAGCAAAATCTGAGACTTCTTCCGCCGGCCAGCGTCTGGCTGCTCGGTTGGATTATCATCGCATTGGTCGGGGGATCACTGCTGATGGATCTCAGCGGCCAGTCCCCCCGCGGACCAATTTATCCTGGCGCGATGGTCGGTCGGAGGTCTGCGGATTTATCTCTGGCTGGAGGGCGGACTACTCGCCGCGGTCGTGGCCGCGCTCGGGGTACACGTAGTATCTGTCGGCTTTGCCATCACCCGACAGCGACAGTCCAGCCTGTTTGTGAACCCACCCACACTTCGTCGAAAACTGCCGGCCCAGGCCGGATACGTCTTCGTTGTCCTCGGTGCAGGGCTCGTCGCTCTCTCCCTGACGACACTCATTGCGTTGAATTCCTGCAGGTACATGAGATTGATCTGACCTGCCCGGGGCGGAATCGCCGCCCGAGCGTCACTCGCGCCCGTGTCAACAACTGCCGGTGTTCCTTTTACGTGACGTAGACAATGTGCGGCTGCGCACCATTGTAGCGTTGGGAGGTTTCCAATCCGAACGCTAACCGTATCCGCATGGCGATCTCGCTCGACGAAATTCACGTACCGGAATGCACGGCGTACGACGCCTCGGAGCTACGTCTGCTGTACCAGCTGTTCGAGGAAGCGCAGGGATCGCGAATTGCGCACGGCGAGCGTCTTCGCGCCATCCTCCAGGGGCGGTCGTTTTCTCATCTGGCGAGCAGCGTCAGCGATGCCGATCCTCTTCTGAAGGCGATCGCGCACGGTGAGACAGCGGGAGCGCCGAGAATCCTGGAACGCGCTTACTCGCGTGCCGTGGACGACGAGGCACATGCTGCCGCCGCGTTACGCGAACTGATCGAACAGCATCCGGCGTGGCCGTGGCTTGTAAACACCAAGGGCATTGGTCATCTCCTCGCGGCACGGCTGCTGTCTCGGCTCGACGTGACGCGCGCGAAGACACCGTCCGCTTTCTGGGCGTATTGCGGATTGGGTACAATTCCGGGGGTTGGTTACCGGTGTTCGCGATGCATGCTCGAGGTCGCATATCCGGTGGGCTATCAGGCTCCTGGGACGCATTTGAGTCGGGGTGGGAAGCGGGAGTGCCCGGGCGAGCTCGTGGCGATCATCGGCAACCAGCCGACTCGTGTCGCTCCCCGTCGGAGCACTCTCGGAGGACGCGCCAGTTACGACGCGCAGGCACGCATCTCGTGCTATCTGATTGGCTTGTCAATGCTACGCTGCGGGAGCGGGTATCGAGCGTTCTATGATTCAGCACGCGCAAACCTCGCGGCGTCGCGCACAGGATGGACTCCCAAGCGCTGCCACCTCTCCGCGCTCCGCAGGATGGAAAAAACATTTCTGCGCGATCTGTGGGTTGCGTGGCGCGGAGCCGTCAACCTGCCTGTCGTGCAACCCTATTTTCCGCGTCTGTGAAAGCCGGACGCCGTACGCAAAGCCGTGCTAACCGAAGCCTATGTCTACGAGTCACCCAATCAACCCGAGCGTCATTCGGTTAGCGCGGCCGCGCACGCGTCACGCGCGGCTGGTCTTTAATTCTGGAAGCGGTATCCTGCCTTGCGTACGGTGATGAGGTGACGAGGCTGCGCCGGATCTGGCTCCAGCTTGTTCCGCAGCCGAGCGACGTGCTGATCGACGGTGCGTGAGGTGACGCCAAGACTGTAGTTCCAGACCTGTCGCATTAGCGTGTCGCGAGACACAATGTCGCCGTTGGAATCGATGAGGAACGCGAGGAAGTCGAACTCCATGGGGCTCAGATCGACGGGTTCTCCCGCGCGGAGAACCGTCCTCGTTCGCAGATCGACTACTACGTCAGAGAAACGATGCTGCGAATTTCGCGCGGCGGCGTCACTTGCACCGGCCATTCCTCTTCGTGCAGGCGCCGCGCGGCGTATGATCGCTTCCACACGAGCAAGCAATTCGAGCACACCAACCGGCTTCACGACGTAATCATCGGCGCCGATGCGGAATCCCTGCACTTTGTCGACTTCCTGATCACGCGCCGACAGAATGAGCACCGCGGCGGCGCCGCCACGACCGCGATAGCGTCGGAGCACCTCAAAGCCGTTCAAACCGGGGAGCATCAGATCGAGAATGATCAGGTCGGGACTGTGGTGCTCGAGCCAGACCAGGCCCTCGTTTCCGTCTGTGACGGACTCGACCCTGTAGCCCTCGACCTCGAGGCTGGTCCTAAGGCCAAGGGCGAGCGTCTCGTTGTCCTCGATGATCAGTATTGAACGATCTACCGTGACATCATTGCCACCGGACGGCTGCCACGCGTGCGTCATGAATCCGTGCCGTTCCGACTGCCCTGAAGGACGAGAGTGAAGCGGGTCCCTCCGCCTGGTGCTTCCGTAAGCTCCGCCTCCGCGTCCATGGCCGTTGCGAGATCTCGCACGATCGAAAGACCCAGCCCCGCTCCGCCCGTGCTGTCGTCCAGCGTGCCACCCACCCGAAAGAATGGCTTCCAGACGTTGACTCGCTCCGATGGCGGGATTCCCTGCCCACAGTCATCGACCCAGAGCCGAACGACGTCTCCATCGTTGCGGACCCCGATCGTGATTGTCTGTCCCACTGGTCCGTACTTCGCCGCGTTGTCCAGCACGTTGATCAGGATCTGGCGAATTGCGCCGGGATCGCCGCGCGCGATTGCGGGTTCTGGGATGTCCAGCTCGATGCGCATCTTGCGGGCTTCCGCCAACGGTGTGAAAAAATCTGCCGTCGTTTGCACTACGCGCGAGACGTCGACCGGAGCGGACTGAAGCTGCAGCTCCGGTCTTGCGGCGGCCAGCACGGAGTTGGACAGCGCGATGAGGCGATTCGTTTCCCGTTCGATGATCTCGAGTGACCGCTCGCGCTCAGACTCCGTCCGGGTGCGACCGAGACGAAGCAACTGCACGAACAGCAGGATCTGTTGGAGCGGTGTCCGCAGCTCGTGCGACACGTTGGCCAGAAACCGTTCGCGGGAGTTGACGAGACGCACCTCGCTGCGCAAAGACGCGAAGCCGGCGATCGCCAGCACTATGCTCCCCGCGAGCAGGAGCAGCGAGGCAGGGACGCGCGATTGCGGAATTCCTCCGACTACGAGGAATCGGGCAACGTCTGGTCGGAGCGAAACCCAATAGATCGTTCCACCGATGTAACCAAGCGGGCTCACGCCGTAGAAATTTTCCGACGAAGGTCCACCCTGCGGAGCCTGATAGATCGTCTTGTGCGCCATGTCGGTAACCGTGAGCGTCAATAACGACTCGGCGGGCATTCCGAGAGGCCATTTACCGACCATTTGCTCGGAATCTTTGCTGCGGGCAGTGTCGACCGCGGATCGAGATCCCTCTTCGACGTAGCCAGGCACCATCGGGGGCAGCACGCGGACAACCCTGTACATCTGCGAGTAATCCATTGTATCCCGCACGCCGTAGCACGAGCGATACCCGTACACGGCGAGCAACTTGTCAGCTGAATCGTACGCGGGGGCGTAGGCGACGGTTTCTCTTCCGCCTGGCGCGTCGACGAACAGGTAGCCGAAGCGGGACATTCTGATCCATCGCGCATTGGCCAGCTTCGGAATGGAATCACGGATGATTGGCTCGATCTGCGGTGCTGGGCGCCCACCGGCGTACGTGACTGAGTGCGATGGCAGATCCAGGCGAAATCTGTAGATCGGCCAATTTGCGCTTGGTCCGCACCGCTCAGTCGTATCCGGGATTGCTGGAATAGCCGATACCGGGGGAAGCGCACTCCGGACCCAGGGCTCACTCGGATGAATCGCCACGTACGCCTGGAACAGAGTACGCTCGCGCGCTGAGAGATACGCGCGAGTCGTGTACAGGTAGCTCGCGAACTTCGCGTAGTCTCTGACAGTCCGTTCAGCTGCTGCTTTCCGTTCCTGTGCGTTGCGCATGGATTCCCGCACGGCGAGAGCCGAAACGACGACAATGCCGAGAAGCGCACCGCCAAGCAGGAATGGCCGGGCTCCGTATGCTCGCATCTGACTGGCTATAGACATCGTATTTGGACGGGTGGCAGCGAACATACAATACTCCGCCGGCCGGCTATCCGCTCCCGCTACCGATGTATGCGAATTGTAAAAATTGTACGGACGCGTCCGGATGACTCCCTGCGCCAGGTAACTCGCGAGCGGTACGGCGCGGGCGGGCGGGAAATCGCGGCCGCTCCTCGCGGCCGCACAATATGTATACAAATTCGCTACCAATTCTTCACAGCTTCGGCACCGCAAAATCTCTTACACGTCTCTGCGCTCACTCTCACATTGCGCTCATCACACCACAGGAGAGTCGAGTCGTATGCGAAAACTACTGTTGTCAGCCTTCACCGCATTCGCGTTGACCGCGTCGACAGCGTTCGCCCAGAGCGGAACGACTGTGACCGGCCGAGTAACGAGCGATGCGGGCGTGCCCCTCGGGGGTGCGAGCGTCTTCATCGCCGGGTTGAATCTCGGCACACAAACCAAGGACGATGGGAGCTACAGCTTCGTCGTCCCGGCCAGCAGGGCTACTGGCGGAACGACGACGCTGACGGCGCGCGTCATCGGTTACACAGCCCGCTCGGTGCCAATTACGCTGACCCCGGGCAGCACCGTCAATCAGAGCTTTGCGCTTCCCGTCAACCCATTCCATCTCGATGAAGTAGTGGTGACCGGCGCTGGCACGTCGACGACTCGTGAGAAGCTAGGTGTCACGATCAATACGGTCGACAGCGCTCTCATCCGTCGAGCATCCGAACCGCAGAACATCATATCAGCTCTGGCGGGTAAAGCGCCGAACGTTGTGGTCCGCACTCAGTCGGGAGAGCCGGGTGCCGGCGCGTCCGTGCTGATTCGCGGCGCCGCATCGCTCACCGGAACAAATCAGCCGCTGTTCGTCGTCGATGGACAACCGATCGATAACCAGACAGTCTCCACCGCGTTCCTCGCGGTCAACGGGGGCTCGCTCGGAGATCGCCAGGGAGGCACCGCGACGCCGAACCGCGCGGCGGACGTCAATCCCGCCGATATCGAGAACATCCAGATCCTGAAAGGCTCGGCCGCGTCGGCGATATACGGAGCACGAGCTGCCAGCGGCGTGATCCTCATCACGACCAAGCGCGGGCACTCAGGCCCGACCCGGATAAACTTTTCGTCGACCGTGAATTTTGACAAAGCCCGCCTGCCCGATTTCCTCCAGCATGACTACGCACAGGGGTCGATGGGGAGAACCGTGGGCGGAAACCCAGCGCCAATTCCGGATGCGGCCGCGACGTGCGGCGCTACTCCGGATTGCTCGCCCACAGGAGGCAGAACGTCCTGGGGTGCCCTGCTGCCGGCTGGAACCCCGACCTACAATCACATCGACGAGCTCTTTCACACCGGGACAACCGCGGACAATAACCTTCAGGTCTCCGGCGGGAACGACCGTACCAATTTCTTTGCGTCGGCCGGTCTGACCAACCAGATCGGAGTGGTGAAGGGACCGAACAACAAGTACAACAGGGCGAGCTTCAGGCTGAAGGGATCGCAGGAGGTCGGGAGCAAGCTGACCCTCAGCGGCAACTTCAACTACGTCGACTCGCGAGGAAACTTCGTCCAGCATGGCAACGACGTCTCTGGCCTGCTGCTCGGCGCCCTGCGCACTCCCCCGGCGTTCAACAACGAGAACTATCTGACGGCCGGCGGCCTGCAGCGGCCGTACAGATTCCCGAATCCCACCAGCGTGGACGCGTTCAACTGCTGCGCGTACTACGATAACCCGTTCTTCGTCATCAACAGCCCGGGCAACCGCAGTGAGCTCGGGCGCACGATCTCCAACTTCAACATCGACTGGCGGCCACTGACCTGGCTCGACGTGAAAGAGACGCTGGGCGGTGACTACTACAGTGACTCACGGTTGCAGGCGCTTCCGCTCACATCCGCAAACGATGCCGCTGGCAGCGTCATTCGCGCCGAGCAGACCAACCTCGTAATCGATCACAATCTGATCGCCTCGGCGACGGGATCACGCGGAGAAAACCTGAACGGCACGATCACCGTCGGCCAGAATCTCAACTCGCGTCGGTATCGCTCCCTCGCGGGCCAGGGTGAAGGACTCATCGCGCCCGCTCCACTCGCGATCGAGAATACCGTCTCGCAAACGGGGCTGGAGATCAAATCGCTGCGTCACATCGAAAGCTATTTCGGGCAAGGCGAGCTGAATCTCTACAATCAGCTCTATCTGAGCGCTGGTGTACGCAACGACGGCTTCTCTACCTTTGGCGCCTCGCAGCGACGCCACAACTTCTACAAAGCCTCCGCCGCATGGACCGTGTCGAACCTGCTGCGCGGAGGAGACCAGACTGGCCTATTGAGCTTTGCCAAGCTCCGGGCTGCCTACGGCGAAACCGGGCGCGAGCCCGACGTCTATGCAGCGTTGAACGCTTTGAGCACCGTGACGCAATTCGGCTCCGGTTACGGCGACGTGCTCAAGAGCTCGGTCGGTGGCGTTGCCGGGATAACGAGCGCCACTCGCCTCGGTAACACTGCGTTGCGTCCCGAGCTCCAAAAAGAGACTGAATTCGGTGGAGACTTCGGTTTTCTGAATCAAAGAGTCGATCTGTCTGTCGTCGGCTACAACAAGCGTTCGACCGACGTGATCCTTCCCATCACCGTCAACTCCGGCTCGACCGGCTTCCTGAGCGCGTTCAGCAACACCGGCGCGCTTACGAACAAAGGTGTCGAGATCACTTTGAACGCGCGGCCATTCACGACGCAGAATCTGGCGTGGGAAGTGGGCGTGCAGTACGGTCGGAACAAGGGCAACGTGACGTACCTCGGCGGGGCGCAGATCTTCGACCTGCTTGAAGGATTCGGCGCGAACTCGGCTGAAGGCGCGGATGTCATCGGGTACGCCCCCGGAGTAATAATCGGAACGGGATTCGTGCACTGCGGTCAAGGAACGCAGAGCCCGGTTCCAGGCATCGCTGGGGGCACAGTCCCCCAGGATATCGATGCGCTCTGCGCGGCGACACCGGGCGGCTATAAGCCGAACGCCCTGTTTCTCGCGCCGAACGGATTGCCAGTCGCGGATCCGCAGGTCCGAGTGCTTGGTGATCCGCATCCGCGATACACCATGTCGTACACGAGCTCGCTCAAGCTCATGAACAAAGTCACGCTGTCGGGCCTGCTCGACGTCAGAAAGGGTGGCGACGTCTACAACGGAACTCGCGGCGCTCTCTACGTGTTCGGAACTCACGTCGATACCGATCGGCGAAATACGCAGGGACAGTACGGCGTGAACTACGATACCAAGACATTTCCCAACGTAGCGGGACCGGGCACGGGGGTCGTCGGACTCAAGACGCCCGTCGACTGGGAGAACTGGATGAGCATCGTCGGCACAGGCGGTGGCTTCGCTGGCCCGTCGGAGCAGTTCATGGAGGACGGGGGATTTGTGAAACTCCGTGAGCTCTCACTCACGTTCGCGCTGGATCAGCCGTTCATCAAGAACCTCACGGGGTTCAGCTCGGTCGATTTCCGCATCGCCGGCCGCAACCTCAAGACGTGGACGAAGTATCGCGGACTCGATCCGGAGGTAAACAACGCCGGCTCGGAATACCTCACGCAGGGACTCGACTGGTTCGCCAATCCCCATACGAGATCGTTTGTTGTCTCGTTCAGCCTCAACCGGTAATGCAAAGGAGAATTGCAGTGATAAAACTTCGATATCTCGTCTCCCTTGCCGCCGCGTTGTTGCCGATCGGCTGCAAGGGGGACTTCCTGACGGGCGGCGAGCTCAGCACGGACCCGAACCGTCCGAGTACCGCTACCGCCAACCAGCTTTTCGCAGGCTCGGAGGCCGCGATCTGGGCACTTCTCGGAAGCGATCCCGCGCGCGTCACCGGAATGTGGGCGCGCGAGTTTGCTGGCGGACAAAACCAGTACCAGAGCATTTGGAATTATCAGTACGATGAAGGAGTACAGAGCGGGTTCAATTCCGGTCTCTATGCAGCCGGCGGTCTAGTCGACATCGTGCGCGCACAGCAGATCGCGAAGGCCGAGAAGAACGACGCGCTGCTCGGCATCGTGCAGGTGCAGGAGGCAATCACAATGGGTACCGGTGCGGACCTGTTCGGAAACCTCGTTTACTCCGAGGCTCTGTCGAACCAGCCCAATCCCAAGCTCGATGATCAGCTGACCGTATACGATTCCGTGCAGAAGGTTCTGAGCGCGGCAATCCCGAACATGGCGTCAACCGCCGCGACCAGCTCGCCTCCAGCCACCGCGGATTTGGTTTTCGGTGGCGATCTCGTGAAGTGGACCGCCCTCGCGCACACTCTCAAGGCGCGGTTCTACATGCACACCGCGGAGGTCCGCGCAGCGGCCTACGCCCAGGCCCTGACCGAAGCACAGCTCGGTATCTCGTCAGATGCCGGGAATTACTTTGGCGCGTTCACATCGAACGCTGCAGAGCAGAACTTCTACTACCAGTTTGAGGTGCCGGCGGCGCGGGCAGGGTATCTCATTCCCGATCAGCAATTCGTGGCACTGCTCCAGAGCCGGAATGACCCGCGGCGGGCGGAGTACTTCAACGCCGCTGCAACGAGGCTGAGCGCGGTCAGGCTCGCGCCGGATTTTGCCCAACCATTCGTCACGTACGATGAGAACACCCTGATCTGGGCCGAGGCGGCATATCGAACCGGCGACCAGGCAAAGGCGCTCATCAAGCTGAATGAAGAGCGAGCGAATCACGGACTGCCGGCCGAAGCTGTCGCTGGCCAGGCGCTGTTGAATGAGATCCTGCTCGAGAAGTACATCGCCAATTTCCAGCTGGGCCACGAGGCGTGGAACGACTACAAACGCACCTGTACTCCAAACTTTCCGCCCACACAAGCCGGCCAGAAGATGCCGGGGCGCATGTATTACGATCCCAACGAGCGTCTCACGAACACCAACATTCCGCCTGCAGGGCAGGGGTTCAACGGAACGAGAAATCCAGACGACCCAGCGAATTCGGTTTCCGACGGGACGGGTCAGCCGTGTCTGGCTGGCTAGTCGCCTGACCCAGCAGCATTCAAATCTTGACCCCGAGTCCGGTTCGCCGTCCAGGCGGGCCGGACTCAGACACATTCACGCCGGGGGAACTGTGCAAGGGCGAGCACGAATAATTGAAGTGATACTCGCGATTGTTCCGCTGATTGTCGCGTGCTCGACGTACACGGCAATTTCGCCAACGCTCGCACCAACGAGCGGAACGGTTCGCTTGTCGATGAATGACGCCGGCCGCACCGAAACGCTTGGACCGCTCGGCGCCCAAGTCACGTCGGTCGAGGGCGAGGTCCGCTCGATCAGCGACTCAGCCGTGACCATCGCCGTCAGCGAGGTAGGTCGTGCCTCCTCGGATGCCGAGCAGTTTCACGGGGCGCCGGTAACGATCCCTTCGCGTTACATCGCGGGGATCGAGCGGAAGCACGTGCAGGTTGCACGCTCACTGCTGATCGCCGGAGCGATCGTGGGAGGCGCAATCTGGATCGGAACCCAAGGGCATGGTAACGTGACCTTCGGACACCCGTCTGGGCCGCCACGTGGAGGCGAGTGTTGTTGAAGCGGATTCCTGATCGCCGCGCTCGGGTGAGTCGGATCCTCATCCTCAGCGCGACGTGAATGGGCGGATGACTTCGCAGCGGAAAACAAAAAAGAGGGGCGTCTTTCGACGCACCCTCTTTCTTGCTCAGGCGATAAGCCTGATCAGGTGCAGACGATCACACCAGTGGTGTTGTCGCAAGTCTTGGCTGACTGCGAGTGAACTGCAGTCGCGCTCCAAGTCTGCGGCGGCCCCGCTGCGAACACAGCGGTGATCGTCACGTTCTGTGAAGGCGTAAAGCCCTGAAGGGGCGAAGCCATCGTCGCGGTTCCGGCGAAATACGCACCGTTGTTGTCGGCGGCATATTGCTCTTCGTAGGTCGCAAGGTTGCGAAGGTCAGACTTCATCGCGGCGACATACGCCTTGTCCTTGGTATTCGCGAACTTCGGAATCGCGATCGCGGCAAGAATGCCGATGATGACGACCACGATCAGAAGCTCAATGAGTGTAAAACCCTTTTTGTTGCTCATTTGAGACTCTCCTGAAGCGTTAGTAAATCGCCGCCGGCTTTCTGGGCCTTCAGCATGTGCAAAAGACGCGGCGCCTTAATTCAAGGCAACGCCAACCATCTCGCAACACCCAATCCAGATCGCGGAAGTAGGGTGTAAGTGACCGTCCAACAACCACTTACGTTGCCGCGCTCGGCGCCTAATCAATGCTAAAATCGCCGCATTTTGCGTGCGTCGTTGCAAGCTGCAACAGTTCAGAATCCCGAATTCGCGTTGATGCGGAGGTCGCGCGAACCGCGCTGGCACCCGTCGTTGCTCAAGCGAATGAGTCCATCCCCTTTGTTGAAGAACGTCTCCAGGATGCTAAATTCGGCCAGTCCCTCCTTAGCGGCCCGCACTATCTCCGAGTTTTCGTACTCCGGCACCGAGCTAGACGCGGTCGCCGAAGCAACCAATTACTACAGCTGGATCATCGATTCCTTCGCCGGAGCGTTTGGTGAGCGCATCGTGGAGGCCGGCGCGGGCATTGGAACGGTGTCAGATATTGTTCTTCGGCGAGCTGCTCCAAAGGAGCTGCTACTGATCGAGCCGGCTGCGAACAATATTCCGAGCCTGCGGCGAAGGTTCGATGACGATCCGCGTGTCAGGATTCACCACGGCTATCTCGAAGATGTGGGCGACAGCGTTACCGCTGATACAGTGATTGCCGTGAACGTAATGGAGCACGTCGAGCGCGACGACGAATTCCTGAGTGCTGCCCACCTCACGTTAGCCCGCGACGGAGCCCTGCTCCTTCTCGTGCCCGCGGTACCGGCGATCTACGGATCGCTCGACAAGGCGTTCGATCATTACCGACGGTACACCCGCTCAGGACTCGAAGACCTGTTGCTTACGGCGGGCTTCAGGATTCAAACGCTCCACTACGTCAACTTCGTCGGGATCGCCGCCTGGTATGTATCGGGGCGCATTTTCCACCGTACAACTCTCGGGCGAGGACAGGTGCGCTTCTATGACCGCTGGGTAATTCCGTGGTTGCGTCGAATTGAATCACGGATTCATCCGCCCGTTGGACAAAGCTTGCTGGCGATCGCCCGCAAGTCACCAATCGCCGCCCGACCGACGACTCCTTGAAAATGCCTGACGACCTGAAGGCCGAGCGTACGCCCGAGGATCGAGTGACCAGCTACCTCTTTCGTTTCGTCGGCGGTTTGCTGCTCGTGCTTCTCGTCGTCCCGTTTTATCGGATAGTCGCGACGGCGGATTCCGATCGAATTGCGGGTGACGTGATTTATGCCGCTGACCTGTCCCGCACGCTCTTGCTGCTCGGCACCTTGATCACGGTGACGTTGGGCGTGCTGGCGAGCAGGGTGATCGAACTGTCTGCCCTCGACCGAGTGCTCGAGAAAGTCGAGCGTCGCATGGTCTCGATTCCGACTCTGTGGCACGCCGGATCGTTGGCGCTCCTTTCATCGCTTATCACCCTGGTGTTCAGTCTGTCCGTACTCCAGGGGAAGCCGAATCTGATTGACGCGATGGTGCAATTGGCACACGCGAGATTCGTTGCCGCGGGTCAGCTGAGCGGGCCGGTTGACGCGTTCTCGGAGTCTTGGCACCTCCCGAACTCCATGGTGACCCCGAACGGTTGGGTCTCCCAATACCCACCGGGGTACGTGGTGTTGCTTGCACTTGGCATGCGACTCGGAGTGCCGCAGCTCATTGGCCCGCTACTCGTCGGTGTCACCGTTTTTTTTACGACGCTTGCCGCGGAAAGACTATTCCCCGATGACAAGATCGTAGCGCGGCTTGGCGCGGTACTGCTTGCGTTCAGCCCGTTCCTGATCGGCCTCTCCGGCGCGTTCATGAATCACATTGGGGCGGCTGCGTTCATTTCAATCGCTGTGTGCTGTGCGCTTAGAAGTCGCGACGGTGGAGGTTTCTGGTGGGCGATCCTTTCCGGCGCCGCGGTCGGTGCAGTCTTTTCGATTCGTCCCTTAACGGCAGTGGTAGCCGCGCTGATCGTTGCTGCTATCTGGCTGATGACGCCCTCGAGCCGACCGGGTGAAGCAATTGTCAGATTGTTGCGACCGACGCTCGGGGCTGTTATCGGGATCGCGCCGTTTCTCGTGGCGATCGCGGCTTACAATCGACATTTCTTCGGCAGCCCGTTCCGATTCGGGTACGCCGCCCAGGTGGGCCCACTCGTCGGTCCGGGTTTTCATCGAGATCCCAGCGGTCATGTATATGGAGCCCTTCAGGCGCTCGGATACACGTCTTCCGATCTGGTCACGCTGAGTTTGTACCTGTTGGAGACGCCCATTCCGGTGGTTGGTGTCGTCGGCTTGTTTCTATTGTTCGCGCCGGCGCTCTCGCGCGGGACACGGGTTGTGGCCTTGTGGGCGCTTCTGCCCGTTTTGGCGAACGCGTTTTACTGGCACCACGGAATCTTCATGGGCCCCCGTATGCTGAACGAGTGGGCGCCAGCCTGGGCGCTGCTGACGGCTGCCGCGGCGGTCGGGCTCGTTCGTCGCATTCCGAAGGAGAGGACGTTAGGCAACTATTCGCCGCGCGCGGCGCTCGCTATCGCTCTGTTGCTGGCCTGGTTTGCCGCGATCGTCTACCTCGGCCCGGAGCGCCTTGCCCGGTACGGAGGTTCCTGGATGGCCAGCGCGAGGATGGAAATTCCCCGGGCAGCGAGCCCGTCGCTCGTCTTCGTTCACGGCGGTTGGCCGACACGGATCGCAACACGACTGACCGCACACGGGTTGCGCGGCGATTCCCTCGAGGCGGCAATGGCGCTCAACCCTACCTGCGAAGTTCATAACTTCGCGAATTGGTACGCCGCAAAACCTGGCGAGCGTTCCGGAAATGCTCCTCCGCTTAACTTCGATTTTTCCACGCCCAATAAAACGCAAAGGATCGACATCGCTCGCGGCGACGAGATCCGATACTACCAGGGAAAGCCTTTGTCACCGGGCTGTTTGAGACAAGTTGCTTCCGACACTCTGGGAATCATCGACATCGCTCCCCTTCTTTGGCAAAGCGACTTGCCGGGCCTGAGTGGAATCGGCACCATGATCGTGCGTGACCTGGGCCCGGAAGAAAATGCCAAGTTGATAGCTCGGTATCCCACGCGGGTGCCAATGGTTTTGTTAAGATCGGAAAAGGAGGGATCTCCCCGGCTCGTGCCGTACGACGTGGGTATCAAATCGCTGTGGCCGAACGGCTAGCTGGAGGAGCGACTCAAGGGAACAGGTTGTAGCGCAGGATGTGAAGGAGGGCTGCCATTCCGTCACGCCACGTAATCTTCTTCCCTTCCAGGTAAGTTCTGCCCGAGTAAGCCACCGGAACTTCGAAGATCCGGGCATTTGCGTGCGCGAGCCTGGCCGTAATCTCTGGCTCGAACCCGAAGCGTCCGGACTTCAGAGTAAGCGACCGGGCCAGCTCACCTCGAATGGCCTTGTAGCCGCACTCCATGTCAGTGAGGTTCAGATTGCTGAACATGTTGCTGAGCGTGGTAAGGAGCCCGTTTCCCACGGAGTGCCAGTAGTAGAGGACCCGGTGTGTGCCGCCGAGAAAGCGCGACCCGAACACCGCATCGGCGCGTCCTTGCACGAGTGGCTCGAAGAGCGTCGGCCAGTCGGACGGGCTGTACTCGAGGTCGGCGTCTTGAACGATCACGATGTCTCCGTGACTCGCGGCGATTGCCGTCCGGACGGCCGCGCCTTTGCCGCGATTCTCCTCTTGAAAGATGGCTTGTTGAATCATTCCATCAGAGAGAAGCCGCGCCAGCACGTCACGCGTTCCGTCGGTGGAGCAATCGTCGACGCAGATGATTTCCGTTGTGTAAGGGGTCGCCCTGACGCGTTCCACTATTTCCGCAACGGTGTCGACTTCGTTATAGACGGGAATGAGCACAGAGACGAGCATCCGTGCTTTCTTGAGAGGAGTTACCGGCGTTAGCAAGGGAGTTGGTTTCCAGTCAGGGATTATAGACGAATTGCCGACGCAATTCTTCTCTAGGACCGGTTCCTACGCCAAGTGGCAACGGTCGCGCGCTTCAGCTCAGACTCTTGTCCTTCGCGCTCCTGCCTTCGGAGAGAAGCTTGGTCGTGAATCTCTGCCCCTCGGAGATGCGCTCGACTTCGATGGCGACCGCTTCGATCGCCCGCTCCATTCGTTCGAGACGATCCGTGACATCCGGCGGGATGCGCGGATTCTTGGTCTCTGCGTCGATCTTTCGCGAGTACACTTTCACCAGCGGAATTCCAATCGCAAAGACGATGGCGGTGGCGAATGCGCCTAGCATGACGATTACTTGGGGTACCATCTCAGCTTTCCTTCTCGGCGTTGGACGCCGTTGGCAGGTATAGTCAGTTGAAGTCTCGTTCCTTGCCCAACGTGCTCGTGGCGTTAACAGTTCCACGCAAAGGAGCGCGTTCGACCTGGACTTCGAACCTACACAGTGATCCACAAACGAACTAGCGCCGCGCGAGGAAGCTCGCACGGCGCCAGCACTTGAACACAGTCGGGGCGACTGGATTTGAACCAGCGACCTCCTGCTCCCGAAGCAGGCGCGCTACCGGGCTACGCTACGCCCCGAAAACGAATTATCTCCCTCGATTCGAGGGAGACAGACACATCTTAACACGCACAGCCACCCGACGGGAGCCCGAGCTTGCGCGCCTGTCGCAGTGTGCAACGGCTGCCGCAAATCGCAAAAAACGGAGCCATAAGCGCATATTTGTGATATAGCTAAGTATAGGAGCGACAAGTACTTAGTCTGACCGCCCCGCCTCCAATTTGTCGCGTTTTTTCGCGTTGCGACCCTGCCGGGCATCGCGTCTTATCGGTAGAAAGAGACAGTCGGGAATTCCAACCGAAAGCTGTCGAAAACCCGTGAACTTTGGAGAAAATTCGATGAAGGCGACCCGTTTTCTTCTGGCCGCAATGGTGCTTGGCTCAGCCATCAGCGTCAGCCAGGCAAATGCGCAGTGCAGTGGCAACGCTGGTGGATGTCTCACCATTAACACCGCCTCCGCGACCGTCAACGCGCTGGTCAAGCTCGGTATGAGCGCGACCACCACCACGCTGAGCTCACCAACGGCTGACCAGGTTGAAGTCGGCGCGACACTCGCCGATGTGGGCCCGACCTTTACGGTGAAGGCCAATCGCAGCTGGACGCTTAACATTCGCACGTCGAACCCGGCCAACTGGACCTATGTCGGAACGAGCGGCGGTACCAAGCCAGTCAGCGATCTGACCTGGTCGAACGCAGTAGCCGGAACTTACGTCGGCATCAGCAGCAGCGATGCGCTGTTCCTTTCCGGAGCAGCTGCCACCAACGGCACTGCGGCAGCGGCGTTCTTCAAGACCGTGTGGGCGGCGGGATTCACGCAGCCCAGCAACGCGCCAGGTGTCTATAGCCTGCCAGTTGTGTTCTCACTTTCGGCCCCGTAACACCAAACTCCGCTTCCCAATCCAACCGCTTTTCTCTCGAGGATCATCATTCCATGCGCAATAGAAAGGGCTTTACACTCATTGAGCTCCTGATCGTGGTCGTCAT